>CAZCLS010000346.1:0-5050 GCA_964499565.1 uncultured bacterium | reverse complement strand
AGCCCTCAGCCCTCAGCCCTCAGCCCTCTGCTCCGAACCACCCAAGCACCCAACCACCCAAGCACCCAACCACCCAAGCACATAAACACTCAACCCTACCGGTTCCGGTATCACATCCTCTCGCCCCGGCGACCCTCCCTCTAAGTAACTCGTCCGCCAGTTCGCTTTGCTGTCCCAGGCCGATGGCATTGCCTCGTAGTTCGCGCATACTAACGAATGCCCGCTACCGTCCGTTAAGGGATACCACCCGTCATCATAGCTGAACGAAAGCACTATCCCGCCGTGGCCGTCTTCCAATATCACCTGCTCTCCCGCGTTATCCAACCGCCCGTCATAGGTTCCTAAAATCAAAATGTCATTCGTATAGTATATCGATGCAAACGCCGCTGGATTTTTTACGAGTACCCCGTAACAATTCGTTCCCAGTTCCTGCGGAAAACCGCTCACCCAATCTATCCCGTCACTAAAACGAATAGCGCTTAGATCCACCGCCTGGGTTCCCGTGTTGTTCATTTCGATAAACTCATATTCCTCACTCGCATATGAACTTCCAACCGGCGGATCACCCGGGTTATACATTATCTCCGTGATCCGTACAGCCCGCTGTACCACACTCGGTACCGTGACATAATTGGTTAGTGCCACTTCCCGGCCTTTCCGGTCATATACCATTAACGTCGGTTCCAGCGACCGCAGATGCCCTTCATAATTACCTTGCACAAATCGGCCTTCTCCTCCCGTCGGACTCTCGCTCCGTGCCCTGAACCTGTTGACGTTCGGCGATACATACACGACGTCATTCGCCGGTATCACCGCCCCCGGCTGAAACGCGTACGCGACACTGCCCGCAATGCTCCAGCCTGAGATGTCCACCGCGTACGAGTTGGTATTCAACAACGTGAAATATTCCTCTTCACAATCGCCGGATTCCGGTGCGGGGTGTATGTCGCCGAATACGATCACCGGATTCGCCGGCTCAGAGTCGGGTACCACTCCGCCGTTGTGAACGCTGTGCGTGTTATACAGATGTACCCGCCTTCGCGCGAGATAATTATTGGTCATTATCCGTACGCCATCGGCGAATGTCTGGAATTCTCCGTACGGATTACCCCATTTCGCCCGGTCAAGCAGTACATCCGGCTCCATGGCAGCATACATCTCGCTGATGTGTGTTTCCAGAAAACAGTTAGTCTGCGGTGTGCCCGGCGGCTGTAAATATTCATCCATTATTGTCCGCAAACGCCGGACATACATCTCTAACCCCCGCTCACTCGTAAGTACCGCGTCTATCAAACGGTTCCAGTGGTTTGGCTCTATCCGTAATTCATAAATCCCGTAGCGCGGTTCACTCCACGGATCATGTTCGGCCCAGATGTCATCGCTTAATACCCCGTCTCCCGGCCACACGTAGTTCCGTCCCCAGGTTAAATCCTTGTCCCAGGGTATAACCAGCCATTCTTTCGTACCTTCTGTGTCACGGTACACATAGTAGTTCTTTGCCAGATGATCGGTCTCGTTTATTAAAACTGATATCGCTATATAATTGATGGTTCGCGGAAGATTCACATTGTCAAATACAAACTCTTCACGGTCGGGATTATTGGTTTTAATCCCTTCGATAAACGCCTCCAGATCATCAAACGGCTCATCCTTGCGGGTTTTCTTAGACACCCACGTTGTCGCGTATTCCATCCGGTTATACATCTTGTATAACGCACCGTCTCCCATTTCCAACCGCCGCAGCATATACTTGTCCGGCTGCTCGACAAATACTGCTACACTGTAAAATGCACCATTACGCTGTACCCGCAGCATGAATGAGTCACTCGCCGGACAGCCCGCCAGGGTGTAGGCCTCGAACGACAGCGTCTGCCGCATGTACGCCTTGTCACTGTAGGTCGTGTTTAAATTGAATTCTTCCGCCGGTTTTTCGCCCGGCCTGAAATAAAAATGATTGTCTGCCGCGAAATCAAATTTTAAATGCGGCTTCGGCCACCCCGCCCACGCCGCACTGCCGCCGCGCAGCCGCACAAACACATGATCGTAAAAATTACTCTGGTAATATAAGCTGCAATATGTTCCTTCCCGTGTCACTGCCGCGTTGTAATTCTCCACAAACCAGTGCAGTACCGGCAGGGGATTCGTCAAAGCCGGATTCCGGATCACATAACCCAGATACTCGGCGCTCATGTCTTCCAGCGGCCAGCGAGATGGATTGCCTAAGCCGTCTTTGGCGGTAATATAGTATCGCACCATCTGCCCTGCTGTCGCCATGCCGGATGGAAGCGTAGCAGTGTATATGCCGTCTCCCGCGATAGCATCATTCCCCTGTCCGTCATCATGCATAGCTATAGTCTGCTCCGCGCTGAACATCAGTCGGTAATGTAAAACAACCTCGGATATGCCATCCCGGCCGTCAACTATGCCTGCGTGAATAATTACATCATCAGTGCTTTGCGGCTCGAACGGTTCATGCGCGACATCACTGATTATCGGTCCCAGTTCCTGAACTCCTGTTCCGTTGGCTTTGCCGGGTGTCGGCAGCATGAAATACCGGAACATGTTCGTGTATATGATAACGCGTATGTTGCCAATAAGTTCCGGCATGATCAACGAATCTGAACTCACTGCCGTACGATTCAAACTGTGAATCGCCAGCATGTTCGTCCCCGGCGTCAGCATGTCGGTGTCATACAGTATGAACGGTTCATACACTACCGCCTCGCTGTCGGCATGATCGACGCTCGATGCCGAATCCCAGTCAACTTCCGCCGGCGCGTTTGCCTGTGCTACTTCTATCCCGTTTATATACGCGATAAATCCCGCGTCGTATTTCATGTTTAAACATAATGAACTGTAGGCCGATACGTCAGTCATTGTAAACGGGATCCGGATATAACAGGTCGCGTTGATCTCGTACATGCTCGCTTTTACATCGGTGCCGATCAGAGACTGGTACGTCGTGTCATTGTCATACCCAACCCCCGTTACCCCGTGCTGCCAGCCCGAATCGTCAAACCCGGTCCTGCTCTGCCAGCTGTCTCCCAGCGTATCGTCTCCGGGTACATGTGCCGCGCATGCCGCTCCGGGCCCTAACACTGTTTCCGTTGCCGAATCAAATCCGATCCCATACGAAACATCATCAACCTGCTCCGGATATGATGGCGAATAGGAAAAATCAAACGAGACGCCCCCAGTCCGGTACAATCCCAGGAATTCTCCCGATCCGCTTAACTTGAAATTCGTGTGCAGCTCATTTCCCGCTATCGACCGGTTCTTGTCAGACGCGAAAATTACCAGGTACTCGCCGGCGGCCAGGTTCGTGGCCGGCAAGGCCCATTTCGTCGCCGTGCCCGCATCATCCGTCAGGTAATATCCCAGCAGACTGACTGTGCCGGTTCCCGTATTATACAACTCCAGCCAGTCCGAATAATCATTATCTTCGTCCTGCAGCGTAGAATCATTCACCGCCATAAACTCGCTGATAATGATCACCGGAGATTCAGCATACCCCGGTAAAACCATACCGGCACATCCTGTTAATACCAGTAAGCCAGTCAAAAATTTCATATATAAACACCTGTAGATTAGTATATATTACATTAGTATTCTACTGTTCAATCGGTTGAAGTACAATACGTTGATGATACTGACAACTTGTTTATTGAAACAGAGTAGGAGAATGTAGGATTCCACGCTGCGGAGCAGCGGGTGCTACTGACGGCCCGCCCACAGCCCGCGGACAGCGGCCTAAAATCCACGGTCTCTCCGGCAGTTGCCGGCCTGTACGGCTTTTGACGGATCGCCTGCAGTCAAAAACGGTCCTCAGCCCTCAGCCCTCTGCCCTCAGCCCTCTGCCCTCACCCCACGACTCACCACTCACGACTCACGACCCTCTGCCCTCAGCCCTCAAGCCCTCAGCCCTCTACCCACGACTCACGACTCACGGCCCTCAGCCCTCAGCCCTCAGCCCTCTGTCCTCTGTCCACGACTCACGACTCACGACCCTCTGCTCTCTGCGCCTTTGCGTTAATTTTTGTATAAGTTTCCGTGCCCTTCCATGTATTCTGTGGTTCAAAAAAAATTTTTAACCCTAATTATTTTGTCCCCAAATTATTTTGTATAAGTTTCTGTGTCTTCTGTGGTTATAAAATTTCTTTGCGATCCTCCGCACCTTAGCGCCTTTGCGTTAATAAATTATGAAATGATTCCGTGTATTCCGTGGTCCCCCTTTTTATACTACCAGGCTATGCAGCTCTTTCACTATATCCACCATCGCCTGTGTATCCTGCCGGCAATACTCCTCAAGATTCCGCCGCACCACCTGCCGCTCCGCGTCATCCACCTCTCCCAACGCTATCCGCATAAACTCACGACTCGCGCTACCGCCTTCAGCTATCTCCAGTCCTTCATACGTCTTGCCTGTCAACGCCGGAAGCACCGCCTTGAGCGACGCGCTGCCATGCTGCGCCGGATTATAATAATCGAAATTCCGGAATGGAACCAACAAATCCGCAAACCGCGGAGTTAACGCCGTAATCCAGTCCGCGTACTCCGGAAACAACAGAGCTAACTCTTTCAACCGCCCTTTCTCAAATGACTGATTATAGACCACGATACTCCCGCGGTCTCCCAGCAACTCTCTCAACCGAGCTAAAAATGCCGGACGCGGATCACCTGTGCCATCCGCCAGAAACGAATAGTGCTCCGGCTCAGTCTCGTACGACCGCCAGACATGCAGGGAAAACTGAAACGGGATCTGCATATACGGACGCGTATTGTCATACGGCGGAACAGGGGAGCTGAACGTCTCGAAATCCAGGTGGTACTGCGGAAACTGCAGCGATCGTAGAAATTCCCCCAGGGTCTGCCGGTTGATATGCGGTTCGCCTGTCATATCAGTTTCCTTCTGTATCTCCTGGTTCGGCTTCAACGGATAATCCGGCGGCATATCACTTATGGACGTAATCCCGCACCCGATTAACTGGAAAGTTCGCTCAGTGCCTAACCGGTACAAGGTCGCGACATTGTTCTCCGGCAAAAATGACCA
>CAZCLS010000345.1:0-5069 GCA_964499565.1 uncultured bacterium | reverse complement strand
CACCGGAAACATATCCAACCAACCGGACGATTGACACGCATATTCTCGACATCCGAAAGAAGCTTGCCGATGGTGAAGGCTTGTCGATAGAAACACAGCATCGTGTCGGGTACAAACTTGTAATAACGAAAGTATAGGGACGTGTATCTCCTTGCCGCAGGTTCCATGTTCGACCGGTCCGACTGGTCTGACATGTCTGACTGGTCTGACTGGTTCGACTTGTCTGACACACCGATGTGCTGCTGGCTGCCATTGTGATTCCTCGCTCAACATTCTTTTTGACAATTGAATGACAACTTGCCGAAAAAAGTATGCTACGATAGTTGCGGAAATTGAAAATAAGAATAATGGTACGAAATACCAAACCGGACCTGGAGACAAATATGAAAGCTGTGTGTGTGTTTCTGACGATGATAGCGGCGCTGAGTGTATGCGCCATGGAAGACAGTCAATTCAATGTGCTGGTCAAGGAACTGGAGCATACCATGGTCGTGCAGGGCCAACCGGGCGAGGTTACCGAGCTCTGCCTGGCAACACTGAAAAAAGAAGCGTTGACAACCAACCAGGCGAGCCGGTTGCAGAACCTTTTGAAAGCAGCGGCATTGGAAAGTAATGACAATGACTTAATCAACAAAACCGTGAGCTACTGCACAGAAGAGAACATCTCCTGCGACACCCTGCGGCAAAAACTGGGGTTTGCCCCACCGGAAGAACACAATCCGCAAGGCGACCGAATACGCGAGGCACTTGAATATCAATGGCATAATTTACAATGGGAAAAGAATAATTCGGATTATTCTGTTTTTAAGGATTATCTGCAAGATAATATCTGCAATAACACTAACATATCTGAAACAGCCCGTATACAGGCGGGACTCTTTTTAACATCTCTTGATTGGTGGCGAAATAAAGAAACAAGAGGTTTACTAGGCATGACATCAAATATTGTTGTCCGTAACTATCAGGAACTCCTAAAAGATGTGTATCGCACTGATAACAATAATCCCATGGAAAATTATATGGCAGTGTTTGATCGCTTGTTACATACCGCTAAGGAATATATTGTCCAGGGACAACCACTCTTAGTTCATAATGCACGAAATAGGTTAATTGTATATTCATATAAAGCCTCAAAACAAAAAGATACTAGTGATTTATTTCAAGTTCTGGCACATAAATTAGGCATATATTCAGCTGACGAACTAAGGCTTGCTTTTAAAGGACAACCAGATAATGCCCAGCGATATATACCAATAAAAGTAATCATTCAACAATGTGCAGATCGCCCGGGAAACTCAGGTGCTATAATAAAACAATTATTTCTTAGATGGAAGGATATAGCTATTTCAAATTATTATGATAAACCATATCAATATCAACCACTTGATTTATATAATAAAGCTTTCCTTTGTCCTTTTTACATTACAAACGACTTACCCGATTCGCTATATTCTGCCTTTTTATTATCAGGAACTACTCTGTTTCAAAACATTGATTATCCTAATGTTTATTTGACATGGAATACAAGTAATGTTATTACTAGAAGACCTAATAACCGGGGTAAAATTGTTACTAATGATTACACTAATGCCGTCAGTAGTATAATAACTATCACCGGTCAATGGGATAAAGCAGTGTGGTATTCTAATCTTTCCAAAATCAGTAATGCTATTTGGTCAATAGAAGAACCGTTGAACGAAATTCGCAAATATGTATTGTCTCAGAAACAGGAGCAGACCCAGGTTATTGTTCGGACCCAGCAGTCCCAGATGGAACACATGCAGGACTTTTCCAGCAATTGGATGGTGTTTGTCAAGCAGGGACCGGTTAAAGGTTCCCAGGCGCTGCCCGCCCTGGACCGGGCTATCAACGCCAGCAGAGATTTCAGCCCGGTAATACACCGCCAGCTCCAGAAACTTCGCAATGAATATGAGTCTAACTTCGACACTGCATGCAAAAATATTGTTGACCAACATATGGAATCTCTCAGAACCAAACCTTCAAACGTTCGTTATGATGCCGCTGGCGGCGGTTATGCCGCTGGCGGCGGATACGCTGCCGGCGGGGGCGGGTATGCCGGTGGGGGGTATGGCATGAGCGTATCTCCTGTAGACCTGTCGCGCTGGTATGCGGCATCAGTATTGCCGAATTTAATTGAGTTGGAAACGCTTCTGAAAAAAACTGATGATACTGTATTGCATGAGCAGCTCGCAGATAAATTTTATCGTCAATACAGAGAGCAATTCATTCCTATCGCGCCTGAATTGGCACCCGCATTCACATTCTTCTTGTATGCCGTTGAACAGAATTTTTCCTCGTCGATACTGCTACCATTACTTGAATGTATCAAAATTCGCCTGCAGGATATGCTCAGTCATGATCAGTCATACAAATCATCTCTATCCTATGCCGAACTGCTTGACACCTGCATTCCCATTTTTGCGTCATGCCCGAAATTTACTGATAGGATCATACGGGATTTCAGTCCCGCCGAGGACAACTGGCGGTTGCAGGCCCGGATTGATACTGCCATGGATCGTTTACAGGATGCAGCGAAAAACAGCAATACGCAACACATATATCAGACCGTCCTTGTCCTTACCGACCTTGTTCGCGGCATCTATCAGGACGCGGGTGTGTCAACCAACACCACCGACTGGGTGAAGAAGTTAGGATTGAAACCCTCACAAAAAACAAGTGACAGCATGCTGCTTTCTGAATTTTTAAGCGATCTTTCCGTGTATATCAACGGCATTATCACCAATTCTCCGGAATCGCTTGCCGCACGCATTCGGCTCGCTACAGTATTGAGCAATTCTACGATCCGCTGCAGGACGGAGCCATCCAGCAGTGAGGAGTTCATGATTTTCATCACCCGGTATCCCGATGATCGTTTGCGTAACAGTCAATTCAAAGAACTGGAAGTAAAAGCTGGAAATCTGCACACTAACCTTACACTTAATCTTATGCTGGAAAACAACTGTTGGGTGCTGCACAATTATCAATCTCAACTTGCCAGTCTCATTGATGTCGTATCCCTAACAGAAGACAGGGAGTTACAGAAAGAATATGTCAACCAGTTTCGAAGCACAATACTCCAGTACGAAATTGATGTAAGATATCCATCTTTACATATTTTTGATAGTTTGTTGTATGATATACGTTCTCCGACGCTTTTATCCGCTGTATCCCAGCATGTTAATACCCTTATACAAGAGTACACTGACAACCTTAACAGAATAGCTGATTTTGCCGATGGATTTGAACTAGCAATACCTCTGGTTTATACATTAAATCTCAAATCAAAGCAAAATGACTTGATACAAACATTCATCAAAATGGCTCATTCTACGATGAATACCCAATCTGATTGGAGACGAAAGGGGTATGTTAATACAATATACAGTAAATTTTCAAACACAAATATATCAGATCGTGAACACCTGCAGATACTAACAGACTTCATTGTCTGGTTGCGCCAGGAGGCCGGTGTATCGACGAATGGAGTTAACTTATTTGAAGCTGTTGCTGCACTACCTCCACCGCCCGAGCATGATATAATCGGCAATTATGTTTTTTCCGTCGGCAGCACGAACGCAGGTAAAAAACTTGATATTATCTCGGAAGGTGGCGGTTTGTTTGTCATCTTGGAAGGTCACCGGGCTAAACTTATTCCCGAAAAAGGCCATTTTACATTCACAACAGGCGATATGGTCTGGAATAAAACCCAAACTGAAAAAGCGCTGGAATGGTTTGCGATTGGATTTGACAAGGACCGTAATCAATACTACCTGAGATCACCGGAAAATCCGGATTGGCGACAGTATCTGGCTCGTATTGGTTCACGACAGGATACCGTTTCATTTATTCCAGAGGCACACCCGATTGCACAGTTGCTGCTGGCGATCAGGTCAAATGATACGCACCTGTACTCCCAAATAATTTCGTCAAGGTTGAAAGACCAAATGAAAGCCGCGGGTACCAGCCTTGCCGCCGCGCTGGGAATCTACAGAAATTTATTTGAAAAGGAATTCGGAGAATATGAACTGCAGGACTTCAGTTTCTCCTATAGCGGCAGCGAGTTGGAAGGCGTCGTGAAAATAACATTCAAGAACCAGGTATTACCAGGTTTGTCTGTTGTCAAAGAAGGAACTGCATGGAAGCTCAATGAACGTTAACAGACCTTCATGGGCTTGATTGATATGAACATTTCACATACTTCTTGTGTCTTATTACTGAATCCATCAGCGCAGAGACAGCGAAAAAAAGATTGGAACGAGTGTCAACCGGTTTACCGGTCAGTTCGTATAAGATATGTGTAACAATTAACATCGGGCAAAACGTATGAAATGCGCCAATCACATCGAAACGGATGCGTCCGCGGTGTGTGTCAATTGCGGTACCGCGGTATGCCGGGAGTGCAGTATAACAACCACTCACAACAGGATTGTCTGCTCTGAACGCTGCAGGCAGCACCACGAAACATTTCTGAACACCGTTGGTTTAATGGAAAATAAAACCCGCGACCAGAACACCGTCTGCATGTACCTGCTGCTGATGGTGGGTGGTGTAGAGCTGGTACTGGGTTTGATCGTGTCAGTATGGGGAATCTGGCAATTATCGCTCTTTTGCCTGTCACTTGGCACCTGTATGGTCTGTGGCGGATTTTGGCTGCGCCGGCTTCGTGCCCCTGCACTGTGAGTTGGTGCAGCCACAGGCACTATGGTATCCTGTGAAAAAACTTGATCGGACTGAACTAACTATAAAATTTTGTAGTTAAAAACGGGCTGAAAGATGGGCTTACAGGGCGATTTTTGGTGGGGAAATCGAGCAAGATGAATTCAAAAACTCAGGTTGCAGGTAATGCATCTTAGTCGATTTTAGGGTCGAAATCGATCTGTAAGGGCCTGAAAAGGGGCCGAAAATAAGGTTGTGTTCCTCAACAAAAACTAGTTTACTCGGTTCGACCCCCACAGAGATATTCCCGCCGTCAACCCGCTGTTTAGGTCCCTTTGGTCCTTTAGCCCAAGTTTACAAGTTATAATGGGAAAATCAACGTAAAATAATCA
>CAZCLS010000344.1:0-5069 GCA_964499565.1 uncultured bacterium | reverse complement strand
CACTGACCGTTGATGCCTGGGTATCCGCCAACGAACCGCCGCTGTTTACGGAAGGGTTCGGACCGGGATTCTATCATGTATTCTTCGGGTTCATAGATCCCCTTCAAACCGTCTGGGGAACTAATCCGCCCCCGACCGCATCCGAAAATGTAATAATAAAAGGGGTAAACCGTTTCAACCATTTCGGCCGTCCGCCCCACAACCAGCTGTTCGCCGTCGGTCCGCCGGTTGCCGAAGCCTGGGTTGGTTTGAATGAAATCGTTGCCGGAAATGTGGCCGGGCGCGGATTATATGCTGCTCCCTGCAATTCGGACGGATCCTTTGCGATATCTAATGTCCCTCCCGGCAATTACGAGCTGGTAACGTGGGACAAGCCCCTGGACGCCTTGTTTGGTTTTAATCCTATTACCGTAACAAACACGACCACGGGTATCATGGATTTGGGGAATGTTCTTTCATACCGCTGGTTCGGCACGCTCGAAGGCAGTGTGTTCTACGATGCTGATGAGGATGGATTCCGCGACCCCGGCGAACCAGGGATTTCGGACCAGGCGGTCAATATTCGCTGGCGTGACGGAACGGTGTACATGGCAACTGTTACCGATATTTCCGGTGATTACCAGATGTCGGAAGTATTTCCGTTCTTCAAGTGGCTGGTGGCGGAAGTTGATTTCGCCCGCTTTAAACCAACCGGCATGACGGCAGTTGTCGATGACGGAGGATTTATCCCGGAAGACGACGGCTGGGACATGCCTTCGGAAGGCGCGCGCAATCCGCAGGCACAATACGAATTCGATCCGGTCAGCAGCGTTATTCTGACAAATGGCTTGGGCGATCCCATTCCCGTGATCAATCCCAACACGGGCAACAACCTGAGCCATACGGAAACCGGACCGATTTTAACCGAAGCGATGCATTTGTTTCTGAACCAGAACAACCGGATTGACTGGGGCAAGGTAAATTATCCGGCGGGAGAGAACGGCGGTATAGCCGGTATCGTTTTTTACAGCACGACGCGGGCCGAAGAAGACCCGCGCAATGCGGTCGGCGAGCCGTGGGAACCCGGCATTCCGCGTGTCCAGATTGTCCTGTACGCGGATGCAAATGGCGACAAGATTATTGACGACCTGGACGGCAATCCCGGGGTTACCATTGCAGATGTTGACAACTATCCCTTGGGCTGGGCAGACGGCAGCGGACCGAAAGGACCGGAAGACGTTGATTACAATAATAACAGCATTTTCGACCCCGGTGACGCGCTCAATGTTGTATGGTGCGACAGCTGGGATGACAACAAGCCTACCGGATCAATGCAGCTCAATCCCCCGGTTATTCAGGGCAAACCTATCATCGGCAGTGACAATTACAGTACCTGGAATCAGGTTCGTCCCGGTGTGTTCGATGGCGGTTATGCGATCGTTTCATACTTCCCGGGCGGCATGGCCAATACAACGAATGAAGTTGAAGGATTACCGCCCAGCATGTATATTGTCCAGGCCGTACCGCCTCCCGGCTACGAAATTCAGAAGGAAGAGAGTCAGAATGTGGTTTTCGGCGATGAATACCGCCCCAGCAAGCTAGTGTTGGCGCCGGAATGCGTGGGAACGACGAACAATGGTGCGCCATTGCATATCGTTCCCCCGTACCTGAGCTTGTTCCCCGACCAGCAGGTTCCGGCGCCTTTTGCCGGCCAAATGAGGCCGTTAGCAGACCGCAAATGGGTGTCGGTAGCCGGCGGCAAAAACACCGCGGCTGATTTTAACATGTATACTGAAGTTCCCAAAGCCACACGGGTTGTCGGTTTTGTGCTTAACGACCTGACCGCGGAATTTGACTCCAAAAGTCCGATCTATGGTGAAAAAGGCGCTCCGGGCTGGCTGCCGATTTCGATCTGGGACTGGGCCGGCCATGAAGTCGCTCACGTCTATTGCGATGAATACGGCGCCTATAACGCATTGGTTCCATCCACCTATACGGTCAATGTGCCGTCACCGAGCGGCGTCGCGCCCAATATGCTGACGATTGTTCTGAATGATCCGACCATGGCCGACCCGGACGATCCGACCGGTTTGAAACGCATACCGGATCCATTTTATAATCCGAACTTCAGCACCACACCCTGGACGCTGCATTATTATCCCGGCACGTTTCTATATGCTGACACGCCAATTGTGCCGGTTGCCGGTTTCGTAGGCTATCCTAACAAACAAATCGACGTAGAGCCGCCGAATCTTACCCCGGTTATCAATTATGTCAGCAACGCGACCGCCCATTTTGTGGGGCCATATGTAACCACAAATTCCGAGACGATATATATCAGATCCATGGGCTTTACGTCTGTTCCCGATCCAACCCTGCCGTACGGTTCCGAAAATGTTGTTACACGCGATTACGGCTTCGGCATTGTTCCCGGAACGGTTACTGTTGACGGAACACCTCTGAATATAATAGTGTGGAGACCTACCTTCATCAAGGCCACCCTGCCCGGCAGTATTCCTTCCGGCACCGAAGGCCGTCTGATGATTACCCGCGGCGACAGCGGCCTGATCACACCGATTGGTATTACCCTGACCTATGGCGGCAGCGGTGCGGTGCACCAGGTTGTTCCGCGCGCGCCTTCTTCTTCGGATCCTATACCCGATCCGATCCAGGAAGCGATTGATGCCGCTTCTCCAGGCGACCTGATCCTGGTAGGTCCCGGCACCTATAACGAAAACCCGATCGTCTATAAACCGCTGCGCATGCAGGGCGCCGGTGCGGGCACAATAATTAATGCCAATCCCACTCCCGCCAGCCGGCTGTCGATTTGGCATAGCAAAGTCCTTGACGTGTTAGGTTATGATCCTTTTGTAGCCGGAGAGAACGCCGGCTTTACGGTGTTCGGCCTGAATGACACTGATTTCGCTAACACTCCCTCCCGCATTGACGGCTTCAGACTCGTCGGATCCCTGGCGGGCGGTGGTATTGAAATATTTAACTTAGCCCATAACCTGCGAATCAGCAACAACCGGATTTCCGGCAACCAGGGCAGTTACGGCGGCGGCATCACCTTCGGGCTGGTTGCTAACACCGCCACGCTCTATGACAATACTAATGTCACGATCTTCGGCAACCAGATAATTAAGAACGGCGGCGTCCTCGGCGGCGGCGGTATTACAATTTTCAACGGAGCGACAGGATACCGCATTCTGGACAACCAGATTCTGGGCAATTTCAGCCGCGGCAACGGCGGCGGTATCTGCCACCAGGGTGTCAGCCCCGGCGGCTTGATCGCCAACAACACGATCCGCAACAACGAAGTCTTTTACGGTGTCGCGGTCGGCGGCGACGGTGGCGGTATCTTTATCGGCGGTGAAATTGTGGCTGCTGCTGCTGCCGGCGGATTAGGTACAGGTTCGGGTTCGGTCACGATTTACAATAACCTGATCCAGGGTAATCTTTCCGGTTCCGGTAAAGGCGGTGGTATATGTGTCAGTGGTGCCAATGGCGATGATGTTATTGCCAGCGGCAGTGTATCCGACTGGTACGCCATAGACATTCTCAATAACATCATTGTTGATAATGTCGCGGGCTGGGCCGCCGGCGGTATTTCTCTCGGTGATGCCGTGCGGACGCGCATCATTCATAATACGATTGCCAACAACGACAGCTCGGCAACGGCCCGCTCGGCGTTCCCTCCCGGAGAACTTAATTCCTCTCCGCAGGGTGCCGGCATTGTTTCATATCCGCTCAGTGCCGATTTAGTAAGCGGTTCCGGCCAGACGTTCAGCAATCCGGAATTACTCAACAATATCATCTGGCATAACCGATCCTTCTACTTTGACAGCACAACCCAGAAGCTGGTCCCCGACGCGCTGACGCCGGTCTACGCGGATTTGACCGTGGCCAATAATCCTCTGCTGAAACTGAGTCCGACAAACTGTCTGCTCACGGATGCAACCGGCTATGATCCGTCCAATCAAAGCAGCGATCCCCTGTTTCTGAACGGCTACACGAACATTCTGTTCGCCGTGGCGGTCGTCGATGAAGCGGGCAACAATATCGGTTTGCGTTTCGAACCGACGGGGTCGTACGGCGATTATCACATTACAACGAACTCGCCCGCGATCGACGAGGCGCTGGCAACCACTATTACAGGGCTGTCACGCGATTTCGACGTGCAAGTCCGGCCCTTTCCCGATCCCGGTTCTGCTGATATCGGCGCGGATGAATACAGCACATTAGCGCCTACGAACGCAATTCTGCCGGTCGTAACGATGGCCGGCCCGCCGGCTTCGGGTGACGCGCCTACCGGCGGCGGCAGTACTCTGCCGGGTGCCCCGGCGCCGCCGCCGTTTAAGACTCTCCCTGTCGATAATGACGGCATCGATACGGATGGTGACGGCAATGTCTCTAATGATTATTACTATTTTCATCTGAGCGCCGGTGACGGTTTTGCCAAGATGGGTGATGGCAACGTCCTGTATACCTTCGGCTTTGCCAACCGGACCGAAATGACGGAGATGATGGCCAGCATGGGTCAGTACACCCAGATTTTCTCTATGGTGGCTATGTCATCCATGGTGAAAGGCGAAGCCTCCGGTCCGACTATTGTATTGAAGGAAGGGCAGCGGTTCTATCTGGACCTTTCCAATGTGGGCATGATGATGCGGCCCGACCTGTTCGACCCGCATACGGTTCACTTCCACGGTTTTCCGAACGCGGCGCCGATCTTCGATGGTGAGCCGATGGCCTCGGTCTCTATTAACATGGGACACACATACCGGTATTACTACGAGATCGTCGAACCCGGCACCTATTTTTACCACTGCCATGTGGAAGCGACCGAGCATATGGAAATGGGTATGATGGGCAGTATCTATGTCCTGCCGATTCAGAATAATCTTCCGGATGGTACGATGTTGGGAAGTTTCACACACCATACCGGTTACAAATATGCCTATAACGATGGTGACGGCTCAACCTACTATGATGTGGATTATCCCCTGCAGTTGACGGCTTTCGACCGTAATTTCCAATAGAGTAAGGAACAGGGCATATTACAAAGCCCTGTTCCTCCTCGTCAAACC
>CAZCLS010000343.1:0-5076 GCA_964499565.1 uncultured bacterium | reverse complement strand
TGTCCGATGTCCGATGTCCGATGTCCGTGGGCCGAGAGCCGAGAGCCGAGAGCCGAGAGCCGAGAGCCGAGAGCCGAGGGCCGAGGGCCGAGAGCCAATGTCCGATGTCCGATGTCCGTGGGCCGAGAGCCGAGAGCTGTGGGCCGTTGGCCGTTGGCCGTGAGCCGATTACTGATTACCGATGACCGATGACCGTTGCGACTTGTATTTGAGAGTGGGAGGCCGGTTCCATACGGGCGACTGTGGTACGTGCCATCTTTCAGGCTTCTGTCGGACCTGTCGGACCTGTCGGACCTGTCGGACTTGTCAGACTTGTCAGACTTGTCAGACTTTTTTCTCTGCTCACACTCGACGCTGGCCATATTCTTGCAGACCCTGTAGCCGGTCTCGCCGAGGCCGGCCCGGGGATCAGTGGTTACTGCTGATTTCAGGCTTCAGTAGCCCCTGGGCTCTCCACAGCCCGGGGCCTGCCTGGTTCCGCACGCACAACCGTCTTGCTACCGTGCCCCTGCCCCGGCTTCAGAGAAGCCTGGGGCTACTTCGCGCCGGCTATATTCTTGCTACCCCTGATTCCTGAACCCTTCCCATCATTCATCATTGATCAAACGTTTTCCCATGCTGACGGTTTCTTCGAGCATAAACCCGATTTTTTCATAAAACGCCGCGACAGCGGTATTGCGGGAACGTATCTGCAGGTTGATTTTGGGACAACCCAGCGCCAGCAGCAGACACTCTGCCTCACACATCAGCCGCGCACCAATGCCCGCGTGACGGCAGCCGGGTGTAACCGTCAGATAATTGATCCAGCCCCGATGACCTTCATACCCGGCCATTACAGTCGCGATAACCTTCCCGCCCAGTTCGCCAACAAGAAACAGTTCCGACTGAAAAGCACACTTTCTCCGGATATCTTTATGTGGATCATTGCTTGGTACTACCAGGCCGCATTCATGCCATAGCTGTATCACGGTTTCCTCGTCGCGATCGTGAAACGGCCGGATCTCAAGTTGAGACAGAATCTGTTCAGCTGCTAACGCTCCCTGCTGCGAACGTTTCTTATCGCTATCGATCACTACAGATTGCGATAGTAAATCGGTTATATATTCCGATGGCAATCCGTTCTGCAGAGCCCCCGCCAGTACACACGCTTTGTACCAGTGATATGGTTTGAGCGCCCGATCGATTTTTTTAGCGCAATATGTATAAGCCTCAACCGGCTCTCCATTCAACATAACCGTGACGGTTGTGTCAGTGTAATCGGTGGGAACTCCTTCACACGAATCAAGCTGTGATTTTTCCTTCGGGTCAATCGAATATACCACGCCCCAGACAGTATCGGCAGGATTGCCGGACTCGGTAATATCGCATTTGCCCGAACCATCGCTGCCGACTTTATGCCAGGCCAGCACGTAACCGCTCAACACTGCGCAGCCGACCGCTAGCGCTGACGGCACACGCTGGCGCATGCGGTCGAAGAACATATTAGATCCATACGCTAAATAAAACATAACCGTTTATTCTTGCACCTGGTTACCACAACCGGGGTCAGCGACACCGGCTATAGTGGTTCATGCTGATTAATGTGGGAGGCCGGTTCCACACGGGCGACTGTGGCCCGTGCCATCTCTTCGGCTTCAGTCAGACTGGTCGGACATGTCAGACTTGTCATACACGTCAGACTTTTTTCCCAGCTCACACTCGACGCTGGCCATATTCTTGCAACCTCTGTAGCCGGTCTCGACCTGTCCGGCTTTGGACGGACGAGGCCGGTCCGGGGATCGGAGGTTCTTGCTGGTTTCAGGCTTCGGTAGCCCCTGGGCTCTACACAGCCCGGGGCAGGCCGGGTTCCGCCTGCACAACATTCTTCCTACCGTGCCCCTGCCCCGGCTTCGGAGAAGCCTGGGGCTACTTAGCGCCGGCTATATTTATGCAACCCCTGTAGCCGGTCTCGTTGAGGCGGCCCGGGGATCAGTGGTTCTCGCTGGTTTCAGGCTTCTGTCGGACCAGTCGGACATGTCAGACACGTCAGACTTTTTATGCCATCAGCCCACGGCCAACGGCCAACGGCCCACAGCCCACGGCTCACAGCCCACGGACATCGCCTAGCACTCGGTCGGCAGCTCTATCGCCGTGTACCCGCCTTTGGCAACCTTAAAATATATCAGTAGTCCCAGGTAACACGCTGCCATGATCAACGGCAGAATCGCTACCGTCGCCAGGGTCTTTTTCTTAGCCTTTGTGCTTACTCCGTCCACCAGCTGCCGGTCCGCGTCAAGTGCCGCGTATGACTCATCTGAAATAAATGCTCCCGATGTATCCAGAACCGATTGCATCTCGGCATGAGTCTTACGGCTTGTATCACCTTCGGACCGGACCAAATGGTCATAGGCATTGCGGACCAGAATCTGATAACGCCGATAGGGCCGCTTATACGCGGGATTGCCTGCCAGGATCGCGTCAAGCTCAGTAAACGACACCATCGTCGTTGTGTTCAGGTTTTCCGCGACAAATTGCTTCCGGAAATCGTACAGCCCGGTTTCATCGTTAATCGTGTTCAATTCACCTTGATCCAGCGAATAGTACTCGCCGAAAATACTCTTTTTCGGTTCTTCCTGGATCAACCGGACATGCGCAGCCGGAGCCTGCTGCTTGAGTGTGCGGTCGATATGGGTATCCTGCCAGAATCCCAGCAGCTGACTGCCCAGAATGCCGACTCCTAACATGCCGACCCCTCCCATGACATTGATGGTCAGAGCTCCGCCGCGCGGGAAGCGTTCCGCTACCAGGCCTAATGTAACCGGCCAGAAAAAGCATTGTCCGGTGCCGTAGATAGTAGCAAAGACCAGAATCCAGATGCCGTCCGCCCTGGACAGGAAAAACAAACCGGCCGCGGCAAACAACGAACTGGCCAACAATACTCCCAGCGGCTTCAATCGCCGTTCGATCGGTCCTATGCAGAATCGCAGGATCACCATGATCGTCGCCGTATACACTAGCACCAACCCGCTGTTGAGTCCGATCTTGTTCATGGCCGGCGCCATCAGATCCTTGATCCAGGTGTCCGTGCCCAGTTCAGTTATGGCCAGCAATATCATCACAAACAACAGCATGATATACATCGGTCGGCCCAGTGAACGGGTATAGACGTAATATAATCCGGTCGTTATTACTATTACCAATGTCATGCCCAGCGACGGCAGATCGAAAAAGGTTGTATCGAGCAGATTGCCCCAGCCGAACACGCGGTTGATTTCCATGCAGACCATATAAATAGCAATCAACCAGCCTAACGCGCCAGCCTCTTTTAACATGTCTTTGTATGATACTCCCGCGGCCACGCGTTCAGACACTGGAAAGACGGCTCTGAACAACACCAGCCCGTACAGCACGGTCGGCACAAGAATGATCGCAACATTCACATGCCAGTCGATATTAAATTTCGCTAACAACA
Organism: uncultured bacterium; assembly: GCA_964499565.1. GTDB lineage: Bacteria > Auribacterota > UBA3054 > UBA3054 > CAZCLS01 > CAZCLS01. The sequence continues at coordinate 1,625 of CAZCLS010000343.1, read as the reverse complement.
GCATGGCAATACCACCCAGCACAAATCCACCCGGCCAGCCCGCATGCAGGATTGTAAGCATTTTGGTCTTATTTTTCGGATACATCGAGGCTATGGCCGGATTGATCACCGCTTCCACCGCGCCGGCAGCCAGACCGTTCAGAATCGAACCGATATACAGCCACCAGTACCCCTGCGCCATAATCATCAAGACCGCCGAGGCAACATGGCAGACAAACGCGAAGACCATGCTGCGGCCGTAGCCGAACTTATCGATCAGCAGGCTGAACAGCACGATACTGACGCCGAAGGGCCACATACCGGCGCCGAAAATTTCACCTTTCTGGGTTTCGCTCAACCCGAAAACTATCTGCCATTCTCCCATCAGCATTACACGAATAATAAATGCGAACGAGGTGGCTACCAGGGCGATAAAACAACCCTGGAAGAGTCTTCTCATAGCGGGAGCGTTTTCATATGACGGGGCAATTGAAGTTGTGTTCATAGGTGTTCTCCGTGATTTAGAAAAGCATACGTGTAGCGTAGCGAGTTATAACCAGCATGCCATGAGCCGGCTGGCTGACAGCAAACCGCTCATGCAAAAGCACATATCCAAAAATTATATTCTTACCTGCAATAAATTGCAACCAGTCTGAATTTTCAAGTGAAGATCAGACATGATGGCGGTATTCATTATTCAAAGATAAAAGAACAACGGCATCAGTTTACTGACGCCGTTGTTTCACCCTGTTACGCGAAGCACAGATTCCCCGGTAGTTCCTTTTTTCAATCGTGCCTGCTTCTGTTGGCTTTTAGTACCTGTAAAAGAAATACAAATAAAAGCGCAATTACAATATAGTCGTCAAATCTATCGATTTGGTTACAGATTATTTTGCTTTAACAACAAACCACATACCCGGCCGCCGAGATCGGATAGGGGCGGACACATGGGTCCGCCCCTACACACTACTCCGCTACTCCAGTTCCTGAATCCTGGAACCCTGAATCCTGAAAACTCCATTACCCATCACCCATCATCCATTACCCATCCTGATTGAAAGACCCCGGTGCACACGCCGGTGGCGGTACCGCCGGTGAATCAGATCGTCTCCCCCATGTGGAGATTGAGAATGCCGGAAAAGCGCATGTGTCTTCTGCCCCGGGGTCGTAGACCCCTGGGGCTACTCCGAGTCCCAACGCTTATGTGCAATAAGTAGCCCCAGGCTTCTCTGAAGCCGGGGCCTGCCTGCATCCAGATGTTCGCTGGCAATCTGTATGTGCAACTAGTAGCACCCGCGGCTCCGATGCGGGTGACTCATTTCGCATCCATCTCCACACCAAAACCGTCACATACCACTCCAATACTCCAGTTCCTGAACCCTGACAACATCATCACTCCACACGGACGGACACACGGGTCCGCCCCTACACACTACTCCATTACTCCATCAACCATCATCCATCATCCATTTACCATTCCTAATGATTCTTACGGCGCAGCGCCAGTAATCCCACTATCGCCAACAGCCCGATGCTGCCCGGCTCCGGGACTACCGTGAAACTCACACTGTACGCACTGCCATTAGTCCCGCCCGCCTGCTCAGATATGTATGGCGTTAACACTACCGTCTGCAACCCGAACTCCG
>CAZCLS010000342.1:0-5098 GCA_964499565.1 uncultured bacterium | reverse complement strand
GATATAAACATGATAAAAATGGCCATGTATAAATAATCAACTATATTATAAAATATCCTTGGATTCTCTAAAATTAATAATCATAGAGGAGGAGAACACATGAAATCAGTTAAAATGTTAGTTTGCACAGTAAGTGCGGTTGTATTGCTTTTCGCACTGGAGTCCAGCGCGGTCAGGAATATACCAGTAACGAACCAATTGCTGTTCGGCGTTCTAACGGAGACATTTCCTGCCAGTGGCGACACGGGTCCTTGGGCATGTTATGAACCCACGGGACAGTCTCTGGCTGTTATTTCCACACCTACCGTGCAGACAATTGCCGGAGAGAAATGGGAGTTGAATCTTCGTACAGATCAAGACGGATACCGTTTCGGCGGTTCCTTCGCTGATCCGATTCCAGTAGAAGGAGCTTCGATAGTTGCGGCGGTGATTCCCAAACGATTCGGTTCTCCCGCTGATTTTCAAGTAGTTGTTGACATATTCCATGATCGACTGTGTTTGGTCGTCCGGAACGGGGACGGGTTGGTTGGCGTACGGCGCAACAGCAACTGGGGTACTGATTGGGCGCCTGGCGGAACTGAGATTCCTGATGGCCAGATTACCATCCTTAGTTTGGTGGTTCAGACGAATGGTACTTACAAGGTATGGGCCAACGGCACACAGATCATGGATATTGCCAGTAATGGTGACTTTGTCTCGCTTCGACCGAACCATGATGGTTCACAACCGGGTCCCGGGGATTGGGGTTGGGATGGTGGTTTTACTCACTATATTAATGTGGGTCGCAACAATCCGGATGGATGGACGACATTCAACGGCAATATTGGCGATGTATTTGTATACAAGGTAGCACTGGGCGACACCGAAAGGACTCAGTTGGAAAGTGATCTCTATACAAAATTTATGTCCATGGCACGCACGGTTGTCAAGCCAGTGACCGACATCCAGACCACCACGGTAACATTGAACGGCGAGTTGCTGTCAGAAGGTGTGGGTGGCTCTACGGTAGTAACGGCCTGCTACGGCACGGTAGATGCCGGCGACGTGTATGCCAACTGGCAGAATAAGGTGCTAGTCGGCAATCCGGTGGCAGTCGGGTTGTTCAGCAAAGGGATAACCGGCTTATCGGCAGGAACCACGTATCATTACACGTTTTATGCCATCAATACTGCCGGCGCGACATTTTCGGATGTATCGGGAAGCTTCAGCACAGCGGATGTGCCGTCGCTTTCCAACCGTCCGGCCGCCAGTGTGTATGTATCATCGGCGCGCGCCCGCGGGTACCTGGTATCAACCGGCTTTGCGGCAACAACTGTAAAGCTTTACCATGGTGCGACAGACGGTGGAACGACCCCGGGAAGCTGGGATGTGGAAATGGACCTTGGCGTTAAGGACGCCGGACTGCTTGATGTCCTGTTGAGCGGAATATCCGGAACGCATTACTACCGGTTCTATGCAGAAAACACCGCCGGCGGCACCTGGGCGAGCAGCACAGAATCATTCACAACCGCTACAGCGTTTGACCCGGCGGGTTATGGCAAGATACTGACCGTCAATTTTGTCGGGTATACCGGCTCAGGCCAGTTGCTGGATTATCCGGCATTAGTAGAACTGAGCGAAAGTATCTCCGGGTTCCTGTACAGCGATTTTCTGTCGATGAACAGTCCGGCAGCCGATATCCGGTTTGTAGCCGCGGATGGCTCGGAACTGAGCTATGAAATCGACACGTGGGATACCAGCGGTAGTTCGTATATCTGGGTCGAGGTGCCGGTACTGGTATCGAACGCTCAGATCAGGATGTACTACATGAAAGCGGGCGACACGGCTCCAGCATATACGACTGACGGATCGACCTGGGAAGATGGTTTCGTGGCAGTGTGGCACATGACCAACAATTTAAGCCCGAACGCGACCGGTAACAGCGCCTATGACATCAGCGGCGGCGATAATCTGGGCAACATAGTTGACGGTGCCGGCCCGATAGGGGTCTGCCGTGATTTCTCTCCCTGGTCCAGACTGTGGGGTGGCGATGTTGATCTTCCGGTAAACGGCTTTACGCTGTCGTTCTGGGCGTCACTGGATGATAACCAGGGCGACCGCTGGAATATCCAGAAAGCTAACAGTTACAGTTTAATGGACCGTTATGGCTGGTGGGAATTCAATATCAACACTTGGAACTATAATAACAACGGTTGGGCGTCATTTGCATCGGAAAATAGCACCTGGGTGTATGTCTCGGGAACCTATGATGGTGCGAATCTCAGGATATACAAGAATGGCGTTTTGCAGCAGACCAAGCTGACATCGGGCATGACTCAGAGCGATGCTACCATGTATATCGCGGATAATGTAGATGGCAGACTGGATGAAGTGCGCGCGCATGGCGTACCACGCCCGGCAGACTGGCTGAAAGCGGACTATGAAAACCAGAGTTCACCGCTGACATTTGGCGAGTATGTGGTTGTTCCTGAACCGGGGACGATCGGACTGCTTGCGGTAGCCGGATTGCTGGCGCTGCGTCGCAGACGGGCTGCATAACGGAATAGCATACTAGAACATGCAACTATACCAGGGCCGGTGAAAACCGGCCCTGGTTTTTTTATAGTGGTTAGGGTTCAGGGTTCAGGGTTCAGGAAGATGGTTAATGGAAGATGGTTAATGGATGATGGATGATGGATCAGGAATGGGAGTAATGGAGTAGTATGTAGGGGCGGATCTATGTGTCCGCCAAAATGTAGTGATTAGCCGAACGTGTTGAGTTAGTGCTATTAAGAGTGTGGATGGAATGAGCCGCATTTACGGTTGAAGGCTGCGAGGCAGCCTTGGGTTGAATCCGGCGGCTGCCGGATCGGGTTGAAGAACGCCGTGCGTTCCCGGGTCGAAAGAGTACTGTACAATCTTCGGATGAAGACAGGAGGTGCAACAAGCAGGCAATCCGGGTGACTCCCCCGGATGCGGGTGACAGAATGACTGCCCGGTCGAATGTGGAGGAATGCGTTCTTGTGGAAGAAAATCTTATTCACCGGCGGGATGAACCCACCGGGGTCTTTAGAATAGGATGGATGATGGTTGATGCTGAACCCTGACAACTTAACTGTAGCCGGTCTTGGCCTGTTCCGCACGGGCGACTGTGGTATGTGTTGTCTTTCAGGCTTCTGTCGAAATTGTCGGACTTGTCGGACCTGTCAGACCTGTCAGACCTGTCAGACTTGTTGGACTTGTTGGACGTGCCGGATCACCGAATACTGATTACTGATTACCGATCACCAGCGGTTAAAGCTGCTGGCGGTATTCGCGCGGGGGCAAACCGGTCAGGCGTTTGACGGTGCGTCGAAAATGTTTCAGGTCGGTAAAACCGCTTTGCTCGGCGATATCAGTGAGGGAGCGGGAGGTAGAGCGCATGAGTGAGCCAGCCAGTTTCAGGCGTTCCTTTTCGATGTACATGGCGATCGGGCAGCCCAGATGGGTGGGGATGACATGATACAATTTCCATTGCGAAACGCCGGTTTCCCGCATGACATCTGAAGCGCTGAGGCCTTTGCGGATCAGGTTGCGCATAACATAGCGTATAACGCGGGCGGTATCGAGATGATCGACGGCATAAATATCACTGCTTTCACGCACGATCAAGTCTTTAGGAGAGATAAACCAGGTATCGGGGGTGATAGGGCTGCCTTGCATCATGCGGTCTAAAACCGCGGCGGCTTCAAAACCCTGGGTTTCGTAGTCGGGGGTGATGCAGGAGAGGGGCACTGAAGCGAATTCGCACTCGATCGCGCGGGTGCCGGTGGTAACGACGGATATTTGTTCGGGGATTAGAATACCGGCTTTCAGACAGCCTTCAACCAGGTCGATACAGTAATTAAAGTTCCAGGCGAACACGCCGACCGGTTTTAGCATATCGGACATAATATCGCCGAACCAGTGTTGGCAGGCGGTGGAGGTATCATCCATCATCCAAACTCTGTCTGTAAGACCTTGAGGGGCATTGCGGGCGGTAGTCGGGTCGTCCAGAAAAAGTGGTTGAACAGAAAAGCCGGCAGCGGTAACAGCATCTTTATAGCCATGATAATAGGACATATTCCAGGCCGTTTCGCGCAGCAGGCCGATATAACAGAAATGGGAGAAGCCGCGGTCCAGAAAATGAGCGGCAGCCATTCTACCAATGCCGTAACTATCTTTGCGTACACGCGGAACATTCATTTCGGGTACAAAGTGACTCATATCGACAGTGGGGACTAGCAGAGAGCGGACGGCATCAACGAAAGGAGCGGCGCTGGGGTGGAGCTGGCAGATAATACCATCCGGCTTCCAGTCGCGCAGGCGCTGTTCCATGCCGGGGGTAACTTTGCTCATAATCCATCCGGCTTTGCGGGCATAGCGGGCGATGCCGATTTCATGTTCGGGCTCATCCCAGACAACGGCAAGCATGACGCGTTTGGGTGGAACGGGAATTGGCAAGGGTGTCGTATGATTCATAAGCTTAAGAAAGATCCGGAATAAAACCGCAAAAAAAGGTCTACAATTCAAGAAGAATGATTCTAATATGTGTGCTATACATATAATACAGTTTTTGGTATTAAAGTACAACTAACAGAAAAAACCCTGATTCCGTGATAGATGTAGATGCTGAGCATATGGCTAACCGTCAGGATGGTATGATATGCTGACTTTTTATATTAACCGATTGGGCGCTAATTTTAGAGAGCATGAGGAGCAGTTCATCAAAGTGTGAAAATTTCGAGGCCGGTGCCGGGATAGGTATCGGAATTGAACGTAATATAAGCCGAAGGTTACGTACTCGGCAATCGATCGAAAAAGGCTATTCGAGCGGAACAGGGGCAGGAAAACCCCCGTTCCGTAGGAGAGATGGAAAAAGGTATCAGGCCCGCTGGTGTTTTCCGCGATGAATCAGCATCGCAATCCATGCCAGGCCGAAGAGAGCCAGACCGGCGGGTTCGGGGATGACCGGACCTTCGGCGGCGATAGCGGCAATGTCGCCGCTGGTGAGCACGCCGCCATAGATTCTGAATTCATCGATGGAACCGGTAATGTTATAGGGACCATAGGTACTGTCACCCAGGAGTTTCAGATCTTC
>CAZCLS010000341.1:0-5108 GCA_964499565.1 uncultured bacterium | reverse complement strand
CGTCATAATATTTGTCATCGCCGCGGGAATATACCGTTGCGTATTTCCTCAGAGCCGCTTGAGCGTTCAATGAAAGCGGCCGTTCTTTCGCGCACGTTGTAAGCAACTCGTTAATTGATGAAAATGACCGGTCATCCCAGGCCGGCCGATTGGCGTTGTACTCGATCTGCTCGTCTATTCCTTCACCGTTTTCGTCTGTATTGCCGTTCGCGTTATTGTCAATCTGGTCCGAGCCATACAATACTATAGTGTTATTATCATCCGACCGCACCTGGCCTGGCGCCATGTCACGTCCGTAGCGATAGCTCAGAATGCTGTTCCCGAAAGCTTTTGACAATGGTAATCCCCGTCCTTTCCCATCCGTCAACAGTATTTCAAACGTGCCTACTCCCTCGTTTTGTGTCGCTGTGCTCAGAGATGCCGCCACGTTCGCGTTGATCTTCCCCGCTTCATCTTCTATCAATACAGCGTAGCGTCCAATAAGTGTGTCATCGCCCCGTTTGACATATATCCATTGCGCGTCGGCATTTTCAGCTTCCGGAGCGCCGTACATGGATACCGCATCACCCGGAATGCCTCGCCCCGGCTTGAATCCCGCCGACCACGGTTCCGAGTAATTATCCCAGGCCGGCTGCTCGGTAACATCCTGATTCAACTGGCCCAGCGCGTGTTCAAATGCTGATTGCGCTAAGAGATCGGCTTGAACTTTAGCCATGCTCATAGTTCCCGATTTGGTTTCAATCGTCATAAAAATAGTAAATGACGCCGCTAATAAGGCCAATACCGTCAGAATTGCCAGTACGGCGATCAGCGCTATCCCGGACTGCGTAGTCCGCATTATTTCACTGTGTCTGGTTCTCATACTTTCTTCCCAGCTATTACACTAAAAAGTCTGTAAAATTTCTTTTTATGTATATAGTATACTCCCCATTGTATCCGAACGCAATGTGATATTGGAACAATTCAGCAGTATATTTTGTAACATAACGGAACGCACGTGTATTTCCAGCAATGCCTAACACACGACTGTTTATGTATACATTCCACACTATCGACCATCAGCTATCGGGGAGTGGGATTAGACCCCCTGGCCATCACTGTCTCATCAATACTTTAAATTCATTTGCTCCCGGCTCTTCGTCAGTCAGTCCATAGCGATCCACAATCACATCCATTTCAGATTGAGCCAGAATTGTATCACTGCTATTCTGGTCGAATTTACCATTACCGTCTGTGTCGTTGATCACTTCCGACCGGACTTTAATCCTGTACTGATCGCTGCGGGTGGTTATAAGGTTGCATAATTTGCCGAAAAGTTCAGGATTCATACCCTTAACATCAAGTATGTCGGTAATATTCTTGTATGGTTTCAGCCGTGAAATTCCTTTCTCATCAACACCCTGAGAAATATTCCGGGCCAAGTCCGCTTCAACGCCGTTCAGAGCGCTCAGTACCCTGGCCGAAGCGGTGTTAATATTGATCTTACCTTCAACCGTGTCCGGCGTTAAATACACATAGTCGAACCAGGCGAATCCTGAGGCGTCTTTATCATTGAGATTATGCGGAATAATTTTTATTTTTATGCCGCCGTCAGACGATATGTTGCCCGAATAAATCAGCCCGCAATATATCCCGTCGGACTTGTCAAACTGGAAACGATCGGCGCCGGAAACATACTGGTACGGATCATCAATATCGGCTGCCGTCATGCGTTCCTTTTTCAACGGCAATGATTCATACATGTCTTTTTCATAATTATATATAAGCAGTTCCAGACTCGCATTATAATTTTCTTCCAGAAATTCCGTTGTCTTAATCGAATCGTTCAAGCCGAACAGGTATAATCCGTATGACTGCTTCTCCAACCCTTTCTTCTTCCATTCCCAGACTCCTTCCTCATTATTGCGGCGGGTATAATAAAATGCGGTAGAATATCCCGGTCCCACGCTGAACAAATCTCCTTTCTGAATCCGCATGGCTTTGTTGCCGGCTACGGAATATCCGTCTATCAACATGGAATTTTCGGTGTTGCGCTGGATAACATATTCCTCGCCGCGCTGCAAACCGCTCGTTACTCTCAGTTTCATACCGGACCAGATTCCCGGTTCCCAGCTTACATTATCAACCTGTATCTTTCCCTGGCTGCTGTAAACCGCTTTGCCGAATGCCGGTTCCCAGCCCGATACATGCGCGCCTTCTTCCTCCGCGTCCATGCGAATGCCATAGGTCGTAAAATATTTCCCCAGTGCCTTGAGATATCGTGTTCCCTGCGTGCTCTGGCGGGACATGGCTACGTTTTCCCAGTCCGACGCTTTGCGCACTTTCCGGATTTCTCCCACCGACACATATGGGTTATCCTTGACATACGCTTTCGTTTGCGCCTTCAGTTTGGCCGATGTGTTGCGTGCCCGTTCCTCGATACCGCCAAATGTCGGATTCGGGTTTTTTACCCAGGTGTAGTGAGTGGGATCAAACTTCTCGGTCGAAAAATTCAATTCATCCGGGTCAACCGACCCATATTCAATGGTGCGGGCGGCAATCTGCCCGTATTCATTCTTGAGCGTCATCGATAAAAAACCGCCTTCACGCGGCATACCGACCAGCAGAACATCATCTCCCGCTTCAACCCCGTCGTACGGCCACCAGATATACGGTTGCGCTTCGAGCCAGTTCCGACCGCTCTGGTATACCGATTTACGGATTCCGAATATCCCGTTGCGCCGCGTTTGCGGCCGGGTACTGTGAATCTCCTGCATTTCGAATTTCATCTGGTCGTCTTTCCATTCAGCACCCTGAATGTACAGCCGGTTACCCACGACACGCGTAATTTTGTAGCGCACACCCCACAGAAAATCAGGCAGTTCAAAACAGGCATACTCTTCATTCAGATTGTCTCCCCAGGTACCCTGCTTCGACTGCCCGTACTCGAGATCAAATATGTCGCGCTTGTTCGTCAGATAAAAATAGCCGTCGGCCGGAATGACCGGGTTGGGATCGTCATACAATCCGTTGCGCGCGCGGCTGTAATGCGTAGCTGAATCTATCAATGCCACCTGGTCCGCATACGACCCGGTGTTTATCACGACCCGCCAGTTCTTAAGACTGATATTGCGGTCGCTGATGTTATACAGTTCCACGATGTCAGGCCGCATTATATATACTACGTCAAACGTATTTTTGTTTCTAAATGCTTCCGCGTTACTGCGCGCCCCTTTGCCTCCTTTATATCCCGAATTCTGCGATGTCGATACCAGCATGTTCACAAATCCGTTGCGCGCCTGTACCGGAAAACCGCTCTGATAGGCAAATCGTTTCATGAACATTCGATCCTGGTTGTCCGGCAATTTCATTTCACTGCCTTTCAGTTCATCCCGCGTAACCTCCTCCATCCGCGTCTCCCGCGAGGCGTTCTGGTCACCATCCAGATCCATGTACGGATGAAATCCTTCCCAGGGATATGATCCCACATTCTCAAAGGGCCAGTCGCCCGGCACTGGAACGTTATCATTGAAATTCTGTTCGCCGACATAGGCGTAATAATACAAATCTTTCGGTACCGGTATCCGCCGGTCCGTCTGTACTGGAAAACTCCACAGGTCCGCCGCGGAAGGAAAAACAGACCAGCACGATGCCGCACCGTACCATAATGTGTCGATTTTCGCGTACCATTTGTTGGAAACCGCGGCGGTCAGATTCTCGTATTTCATATCTGAGTTGCTGTTATTGACCGCGATATTAATCGTGTCGCGCCCGTTCCCGATTATCGGATACCGTCCCTTAACCTGGTTTTCCGGCGTGTACAGTATTAATGTCGCGTTCTTCCAGAGATTGTTGGGATAACCGCCATACACACTTTTGATTTTTTGCTTGAAATCACTCCAGCGTGTCCGGTTCGGCGAGCGGCGCGGATCGGTCGATAAGCGCACCGTCGCTCCCTGGCTGAAGCTGGTGCGCTTTCCCAGCACCAGGCAGCTCCCGCCGCCTTTGGGACTGACATTCTCTACAAAAAAACCGTAAATCGGCGAACCGGGATAGTTATACCATAACCCCATCCGGTGTACCGTCTCGTACTCAGTGAAACTGTCCGGATAACTGCCCGTATCCGCTTCCATCGAGTAACTGCCGTCATTAGCCATGATTTCGTTGAAGTTTATCGCTTCCACTCCGTACTCGCTTCCGACAGTCGTCAACACATGATTCTCATCCCGGTAATCTATCAGGTTGGCAACCAGTCCGTGCAGATTCTTCACCGATGGCTCGAATTTGGATTCCGCGTTTGCCCGCCGCACTAAGCGCCGCACCTGTTCGCGGTTGCCGACATTCAAATTAACCTGTTTTTTAAGCCGGCCTTCAACCTCGTCAAAATACATGTCTCTGGTACGCGAATACAGTGTTGCGTATCTCTGCAGCATCTTCACCGCGCTGTGTGAAAGGGCGCGCTCGCCCGAACATTTTTCGATGACTTCATTCACCGATGAAAAGGAACGGTCGTCCCAGAGCGGCCGTAACGCGTTGTATTCCCGCTGCTCATCCGTGCCTTCTCCACCTTCATCGATAATCCCGTTCGCGTTATTGTCTATCTTGTCCGCTCCGTACAGTGAGGCAGTGTAATTATCATCAACCAGCACCTGTCCCGGACTCAAATCACGGCCATAGCGGAACGCCATAAGCCGTTTGGCAAACTGCAGAGAAATCGGCAAACCGCGCTTGTTACCGTCAGTGAGCATAATTTCAAATGTCCCGTATCCGTCATCCTGATTTTGAGTTCCTAGCGAAGCGGCAACATTCGCGTTGATCTTGCCCGACTCGTCCTCGATTGAGACAGCGTATCGCCCTACTACCGAGTCTCCGTCCTTAACATATATCCAGCGTGCGTCTTTTTCACCCTGCGCGCCGCTGATGCCGTCCAGATCAACTGCCTCATCCGCGGGATTCTCGGGTTTGAAAGCTGCCGACCACGGTTCACCATCATAATCCCAAGCGGGCTCATCGTTGATATCCTGCCTCAGCTGGCTCAGAGCGTGTTCAAAAGCCGACTGGGCCAGAAGGTCCGATTGCACTTTGGCTATGCTTAACGCCCCGGAACTGCTTTCAACATTCATGAACAG
>CAZCLS010000340.1:0-5109 GCA_964499565.1 uncultured bacterium | reverse complement strand
GAATTCAATTACCTGCTGGTTTAAAACATCGAAAGTCAACGATATTTCGTTCCAGTTCGTATACGTAGCGTAAAGGTTTACACCACCAAGTGATACCCCGGTGTCGCGAACCGCCAGTAAGATTTGCTGGCTCCAGCTAGTATCATAAATCCGGAACCCGTCATATTTAGAATTGGGCCAGATCATGGTGCTGAAACGGATATAACTGTTGGTTATGTCGGCACTGCTCACGTCAACCGCATGACGGACCATGCTGTAACTGGCATCGCCGGCACCGTTATTATACAACCGCACACACTGCGAACCGGCAAACGGATTGACATTAGTGACATCATTGCCGCTAATATAGGTGGTGAAGTATTCCCAGGAATTTTGAGGAACCAGCTCTCCCGCGCTGTAATCAGGAGACTCAAATCCTGTTTGCCACATTACAGCTGCGTTAGAACCAAAACCGTAAGCCAAGCATAGAATACATAGAATAAGTGTGAGAACTTTCATCGGAAACCCTCCAAGGTTGTTAATTGGTATATTAACAATGTACAATATTTAATAATAGCATATATTCTATACTGATTTCTTCATCATTTTTCACGTTGATTATATTGCATATTATATCATTCCTTTTTTATAATAATAATGCTATTTTCCACCTGAACGCCATCAAACCTGCTCATTCGACCGCGACCACGAGGATAAAACCGGTGTAATTCTTCACGAAAATTGTGCACCGTCACATTTTTCACACCCCTTTTTCATCCCATCGCGGATTTTGGGTATTATGTATACGGCTCTATCCAGCGCCAAAAATGATATAATAATAAATATTATTGTACAGGCATATTATTTAACTAACCAAAAAAATATCATGCTTTTCCTGTTGCGATTTTTTACCTGTTTACTTGTTTCCAATGCGTGTCTTTCAACAGCTGCAGCAGCGGCCACACCCGATATTTCTCTTGGCACGCTGACGCAACAGCTGCATAAAATAACTATTCGGAACTGGTCGCCTAAAGTGCATACCCAGCTTGTTTCGGCCTGCACCGCGCTTGACCGCTGGCCGACGTTGAATCGGGCTTTGGAAGATTGGCTGATTGCCGCCTATTCCACCCCGGCACTCAAGACCGATGCCTGGCAGGCGATGACCGGTCTGCAGCAGTGGAGTTTACTATTAGCCCGCCAGTCAAATGCCCTGGCGCGTATAACATCTGAAACCAGGAACTGGCTGCTGAATGACATCAGCCTGAGCAGGGATTTTTTTGATACGCTGTCTGTCCGGGACTCTGTCCCGAATGTTCTATCCCTGCTCCAGGAATTTCATCAGCTGCATCCCGAACGCTTTCCTGCCTACAACCGCCTTGCCATAGCCATGGCCGTTGTCTGGGATGTGTCCCGCCCGGCGCAGCCGCATCAGCAGGTGCCTCCCGCCGCCGTGCTTCAGCCAAAATGCTCTGTATCCCAGCGCTTTGACTTCTGGGTCGAAACGAATGAAAAAGGATTGGCCGATTATGACCTGACAACATTAGAACCTTCTCAATCAAAATTCGTCGTCGATGCCGTCTGCCCCCTGGATGAATTGCTCTGGGCTCAGTCTTCCGTCCATTTCACCCGCAGCCGCCTCGGCAAAGTTTACAGCTCTATCGAGTATGATACCGAACGGTTTAAAAATGGTGTCTATTCCTGGCCGTATGAAACCTATAGCCTCAAGGAAATCAAACGCAAAGGCGGTATCTGTATCGACCAGGCCTGGTTCGCGACAATTGCCGGAAAGGCCAGCGGCATTCCCACCCTTTACTTCAGCGGCCGCGGCCGCCAGGGCTTTCATGCCTGGTTCGGCTATATGAAAAATGATGGTGTCTGGGATATGGATTGCGGGCGTTATGCCATTGATAATTATGCTGTCGGAACTGCAATCGATCCACAGACCGGCATGCCTTTTACTGATCATCAACTGTCCTTCATTTCGTCCTCCTACCACAATAAACCGGCCTATCATGCCGCAGCGGACAATCTGCGCATGACCGATATTTTCGCGCGGCACGGCCGGATGCAGGAGGCTCTGGCTGCAGCGGACTCAGCTCTCCTTCTTGCCCCATTTTATCTTAAGGCCTGGGAATATAAAGCAGCCATTCTGAAAAAGCAACCCGGTTCCTATCCCGCTTTAAAATCTCATCTGGAAGCTATGGCCGGCCAATTCAAAGATAATGCTGATATCAATGCTGCCGCCATGGCGGCACTCTCCTCCCTCGCTCGCGAAGCGGGAGACGAGGAAACCGCCCTTGCAACCGAGAAAAAAGCCATCGATAACACAAAACGCGAACGCCATGACCTGAGCGTCGCCTTGTATCACACTCGTATGCGCGAGCAGGTCGAACGCGGAGAATGGAGTGCCGCCTGCGAAACAGTCCGTGACGCCGTCTCCCAATTCAAAAAAGAAGTCGCGGATACATTTGTGCTGACAGCGGAATTCATCATGATCTGTCTGCAAAACGACCACTGGGAAGAAGCCGATAAAGCCCTGCGCCATTTTAAAAGCAGAACTGAGTATGATTCCTCTCCCCAGATGAAAGCCAAAGTCGAAGAATTCGAAGATTCTATCCGCGCCGCGCGCAAGAAAAATAAACAGTGATTAGTAATTTCCTTCATGTACTTTTTGCATTTTAGATGTCTATCTGCTATACTTAATTCAGTGTAAAAGATCGTAGAGTTTAACACGTGAAAGGAGAATTATGAGCCCTGAGCAGATTGTTTATTGGATCGGCGTGCTTGTCGGCGGCTTTGTTGTAGGCACTTTATGCAGTGTGCTGCCACTCGTTCTGGCAATCAAAAAGAAACGTCCCGGTCTTGCAGTGTTAAGCTGTATATGTTGTATTGTTTCAGGTCTTATTCTAGGATTAATTCTTGCTGTGCCCGTTGCGGTTATATTCACCGTCGTTATAATCCTTCTAAAGAAACCGAACCAATCGGATGCCGTAGAAGTAATACTGGAATAGCTTGTCTAACGCGGAAAAAAGCATATTTAATTTTACAATGACCTTTTACCTTGTGCAGACATGAGTTTCAAACGTACATGCTGTCTGGCGGCACTCCTGCTTTTGTGCGCATATCCCGTGCACGCCGACCCCATCGGTATTGGCTTCGGCTCCTCCCCTTTTGAATGGGCGGCTTTGTTTGGCGAAGCTGTCGTTGTGGCTCTTATTCTGAAGCGTTACGGTTTTGATCTGGTCAGAATTTTCTACACCTGGATTCCGGTCACCTTTGCCACCTACATCATCTTCTCCGCCTTGTTTTTCGGCGGAATGTATCTTGGCGCCTACATCATCTCGATTGCCTTTGTTTCTTTGCCGGATTCTATTCTGACCGGTCTTTCGATTGCCTGGCTTTCCTTTCTGGAACTGCTTGTGATCGTATGCGAAGCCTGGATTATTGTCGTGCTTGGCAAAAAACCATTTTTCAGAAAAACCTTCCCCCGCAGTTGTTCCCGACATTCAGCCCTTCTTATTTCCCTCGTTGCCAATGTGTGTTCCATTCTTATAGGTATACTTGCCGTGATAGCTTTCCAGCTGATATAATGGTATACTAGTGCCAGTATGTTACTAATCATCAGTTTCTAACACTCAACAGTTACGGTGCTCTATGAACACGTATTCACGGCTGATTCTCTGCGTCTGCTGTTTCGGGTTCCTCTCCACGTCTGGATTTGCAGCCAAACCGGACACTGCCATTCAGCACAAACCGGATGCGGCGGAAGCCCTGAGCATGCTCCGGCAAGGCAATTCACGCTTCTCGACGGGCAATTCACGCTTTCCCCATGCCGATACCAACCGGATTTCGCTGGCTGGAAACTCTGACCAGGGCCGTTTCGCATTTGCCACGGTTCTTTCCTGTTCCGATTCGCGCGTGCCGGTGGAATTATTATTTGACGCCGGCATCATGGATATATTTGTTGTCCGCACAGCCGGGAATCTCTGCAACGGTGATGAAATCGGCTCCATTGAATACGGCTTGGCTCACGTCCATACTCCTCTGCTGGTCGTACTCGGGCACAGCCGCTGCGGTGCCGTGGCCGCTGCGGTCCAGGCTGCGCAAGGCGACGGGCATGCCCTCGAACGTAATATTCAGCCGATTGTGAATGATATTATCCCTGCTGTTACCCGCGCGATGCAGCTGCATACCAATCTGGTTGGTGCCGCAATCCTTCCCTGCGCGATTGAAGAGAACGTATGGCATAGTATTGAAAATCTTTTTATGCAAAGTCCCGCCACACGCATTCTCGTAACAAACGGCACTGTAAAAGTCGTTGCCGCTCTGTACGATCTTGCATCCGGAATAGTCACCTGGCTCCCTGATGCCAAAACAGATGCCATTCTGAAACGGATCGAGGCTTCTCCCGCTAAACAAACCGAACCGTTTGCACCTCTTCTCAAACACAAATAGTGTCCAATTCCATCCCGTCACGGAATCAGGGATATTCTCCTACTGGATTACTGAGAGTAAAAAGTGTAGAATATAGCATTGATATAGGTATAACAAAAAGGAGCACAGTATGACCGATAGTGATCCTTCACAAAAACGACTGGCGGTTCTGATTGATGCCGATAACGCCCAGCCTTCGATAACGGAAGCTCTTTTTTCCGAAATCGCCAAATACGGCGTTGCCAGTGTAAAACGTATTTACGGCGACTGGACTACACCCAGCCTGGGCGGATGGAAATCATTCCTGCTGGAACATTCCATCCAGCCCGTGCAACAGTTCCGCTACACCGTCGGCAAGAACTCCACCGACAGCGCCTTGATTATTGACGCCATGGATTTACTGTACACCGGGCGCTTTGACGGTTTCTGCCTGGTATCCAGCGACAGTGATTTTACCCGGCTGGCTATGCGTGTGCGGGAAGAAGGGCTGCTGGTATACGGATTTGGAGAACAGAAAACGCCTAAAGCCTTTGTCTCCGCCTGTGACAAGTTTATTTTCACCGAAGTTCTGCGCTCGCGCGATGACAGCGTAACGGCAATGAAAACTAAAACAGCGAACGAACTTAAACGCGACACCAAATTAGTTTCTCTGCTGCGCAACGCGGTTGAAGCGGCCTCGGATGACAGCGGCTGGGC
>CAZCLS010000339.1:0-5129 GCA_964499565.1 uncultured bacterium | reverse complement strand
CTGCGCGCCTGGATCGATGAACATCTCGGCAAACGTCTCCAGCTGCGCTCTAAAGCTGATGGAGATCGCTTTGATCAGAGCCTGGCTATGTACCTGATCGTGCGCGATATCATGCAGGACCTGAATGCCGTCGGCGGCGGTTTTATGAGCCAGCTCGAGTGGGGTTCCGATTCGCGCGGTATTCCTTTGCCTGTCGCCGATTGCATGGAATCTCTGTTCAATTCCTCCTTCGACCACACCGGCCGTAAAGCCCCCCTGCCGTATGCAACCGAAGCCGATTCACAGGGTCTGCTTACTATGCTGTTCTTTTCGTGGCTCACCGGCGGCAATCCGCCCCTGTTTATGGATTTCCGTAAAGTATGGGAATCATGGGAAATCAACGCATTAGCCAAATCTTTGAAAATTCGCGGACTCAACGGCGATTCTATCTGGGAACAAAAAGGCCTCGTGGATGGCGATAACTCAGGCAGCGCTTCTTTTGACTGGGCGGCGATGCCCGGCTCCAGCGTTAAAGATATTATGGCCTCAGTCTCTATGCCCCTGGCCACTCCCGATTACTTCCCCGGCCGCGGCAACAGCGTTACGTATGTCTCGCCCGGCGGCATTGAAGGCATTGCCGGCCGCCTGGCTTACAGCGCTCTGAATAACATGTTTACCCTCTTCTGGGATGAAGCCTGCACAATCGACCTGCCCTCCAAACTTTCTAAGGCGGTCTGCCAGGCTTCCACCGCTACCTGGCCGCATACTTTTGTCGTGCCAAAATTCGCTTCCATGGTCGAGTATAAACAGTACGCTCCCGCGAATCATCTGCATATGATCTGGGGCCTGAAACCCGCCCGGCTGCAGTATTGGATGGATTTGACCAATGTCCTCTCCGGTACTCCCTGGCAGGCCAGACCTTCCTTCATTGAAGGCAGTGACCGGCCCGTACCGCTGCTCTACCTGATGAATGGCGGAGAAACGACGGCTAAATTGACACTGGCCGGACGCTGAACATCTTCCTGAACATAGTGCCCTATGGAGTAGTGGGAGTTTTGTAGCCGGTCTCGGTGAGGCCGGATGTGTGGGCTATATAACTGGAGTAATGGAGTACTGGAGTATGTAATGGTCCCTGAACCCTGAACCCTTACTGAAAGACCCCGGTGAGTTCATCTCACCGGTGAATCAGTTTGTCTTCAGAAAGACGACCTTCCCCCAGCACACTTCCGGACAGTCAGTCTACCGTATGCTTCAGGGGGAATCACTCGGATTATCAGCTTGTAGCACGTTCTCGACCTGTCCGGCTTTCGACGGATGCCAGCTGGTTCCCCATCAAGCATGCAGATCATTGACTACCCCGTGGGGGGAACGGCAATCCCAGCATCTTCATTGAATCTCATTCACCCCCGGGATGAACCCGGAGGGGTCTTTTGTTGAACAAGCTTACATAACCAGTCACGTTCCCGAGCCCTGAACATAGTGCCCTATGGAGTAATGGAGTATGTAATGGTCCCTGAACCCTGAACCCTGACAACTCCATCAACCATCACCCATCAACCATTTACCATTCTACTTGAAAGCCCACACATTCGGCCTCGCCGAGACCGGCTACAAAACTCCCACTACTCCAGTACTCCACTATAATAGCTCACACCCGGCCTCACCGAGACCGGCTACAAAACTCCCATTACTCCAGTACTCCAGTTATATAGCTCACACCCGGCCTCACCGAGACCGGCTACATATTCCACACTACTCCTCTACTCCACTACTCCAATTCCTGAACCCCGAACCCTGAACCCTGAACCCTGAACCCTGAATCCTGAACCCTGAACCCTGAACCATGCCACTGTCTTGACTTCCACAATGTAATATTTTATAATACCTCATACTGTGAAACACAAGATATTGTATGAGTGTCTCCATAAACCACTTTCCGCAGGATATGTCTTATGAATTGCCCGAAATGCTCGTATACCGAAGATAAGGTGGTAGATTCCCGCAGCGCTCACAACGGCCGTGCTATCCGGCGCAGACGTGAATGCCTGGGTTGCGGCCACCGGTTTACCACCTACGAAACGATCGAATCGCCTCTGCAGGTAATTAAACGCGACGGCAGCCGGGAAGATTTCAGCAAGGAAAAATTAATTATCGGTCTGCGCCGTGCCTGCCAGAAACGTCCGGTGAGTATAGGTACTCTGGAAGATATTGTCGCCGCGATTCAATTGCAATTCGAACAACAGCACATGCGCGAAGTGCCCAGCAGTGTTATCGGCAATATGGTCATGGAACGGCTGCGTGACGTTGATGAAGTCGCCTTTGTCCGGTTTGCATCGGTATACCGCCAGTTCAAAGACGTTACTGAATTCATGGATGAAGCTCGCCGTTTGAAAACTGCTGAACCTGAATCCACTGTGCAGTAACGGACTAGTCTATTCATGGCTCTAACTCAACCATCCCATGTTCGCAAACAAGATGGCCGGCTTGTTCCCTTCGATGTCGACAAGCTGACCCGCAGCATCCAGGCCGCCGCTCGTGAATGCGGCGTGATGGAAGAGTTCTATGCCCGTGAAATTGCCGAAGCTGTCTCCCTCCACCTCGCTAAAAAATATAATGCCATGCCGCCCGAAACCACCGAATTGTTTCAGGCCGTTGAAAAAGTGCTCTATGATACCCGGCATACCCAGATATGTTATGCTTATCGCAGCTTCAGAGTCGAACGCGAACGCAACCGCCGGACCTGCAAAGTCCTGAAAACTGTTCAGCCTTCCCTGCTGGATGCCGATGTCAGCGTCCTGGTTACTTCCCATCATGAACAACGCTCACATCCCTGGAACCGTACTAGTATCATCCGCGCGCTTGAACATGAAGCCCGGATTCCCCATATCGTCGCCGAAGAAATCTCGCGCTCAGTAGAGGAAAAAGTCCTTAACTCCGGCCTCTCGCGCGTTACAACAACGTTGATCCGGGCTATCACTGATAATGAATTGCTGATCCGCGGCTATTCCAATCTCCTGCGCCAGCGCTCCTCTGTCACGATCCCCTTCGATGACCTTGAAAAACTCCTGCACTCCGGCCATACCGCCGCGCTGCCCCGCATGTTAGGTTCCCAGGCTATTCCCAGTTATACCCTTACTCATCTCTATTCCGATGATGTCGCCATGGCCTATCGCCGCGGCTTGATTCATATCTCCGGCCTGCACCACCCTTTTTCTCTCTATCATGATACCTATGATGTCTTCAGCGGGTACGAAACCCAAAGACAATATCGGCATACGTTCCAAAATATCATTACCCGGCTCGAATCCGGCCAGCTCGGTCGTGTCACCTGCCGACTCACTCCCGATGAACCGGTTAATAAATGGTGCCCGCGCATCATTGAATGTATTGATTATGCTTCCGCTCTCGAAGGCGACCAGCGTCTGACATTTGAATTTGACTGCCGTGAGGCGTTTACGGTAGCTAACCTTTTCGGCACGCTGGAGCCTCTGCCCTCCTTGTTGATCAAAACCAGCGGCCCCTGTGATGATCATGAAACCCTGACGGAATCATTGCTGGAACTATTTCAGCAGGGCTGGCCGGTAGCCTGGGACCCCTCCCCCTCGCATGCTCCCCTGTCTCAACTGCTTTCTATAAATCTACCCCAGACGGTCTACCGCGCCCGTCAGCATGACCTTGACGGCGTCATAGAAGAACTGTACCGCACTATTGATGTGATTATCCAGGCCCATCGCCAGTATTGCTTCTTCGCACGGGCTCATCACTTTAACCTTCCGGCTAATCATAGCGCCGCGGTCGATATTCTCGGCCTGGAAGAAGCCGTGGCTATCCTGACCGGGTCCGGTATGTTTGAACAAACCGATAATGATGCCTGTGAACGTGTCCTCCTGCGTGTTCTGCATGAAATGCTGCACCAGGCCGGTACCGCCTATGGTTTGAACTTCATTCTGCACTGCGGCGATCCTAATCCCTGCGGTAAACGCTTCGCTACTATCGATCAAAGCCTGTTTCCCGAGCTGTTCGGCTTCCTGCCCCTCTCCCCCGACAGCCTGGAACATGTCATTCCGGCCTACAGTACGGTAGAGCTGCCTTTTAATGGCACACTCCCTTCCAATAAATTTATCGGCATGGCCCAAACGATCCGGCGTTACTTCGACTCGGGCGTTATCGCTATCAAATCCACGAATAGTTTCGACGATATGCTGTCCGGCCTCGTGCAGACCGGGATCGGTTTCCGTTTAACCCCCCATCAGGATATCGCCCTTCAAACCGCAAGC
The DNA here is from genome assembly GCA_964499565.1 of uncultured bacterium. Taxonomy (GTDB): domain Bacteria; phylum Auribacterota; class UBA3054; order UBA3054; family CAZCLS01; genus CAZCLS01. The sequence continues at coordinate 873 of CAZCLS010000339.1, read as the reverse complement.
GCCGAAGCCGCGTCTCCGGCCCTTCCCGGATTATCGTCTCAGGAATCATGACTGATACCGTTGTGCTCATACCCGCCGCCGGTTCCTCCAATCGGATGGGATTTAATAAACTGTTCGCCGAACTGTGCGGCTCTCCCGTCCTGGCTCATACTATCCGCCAACTCAGCTCTGTCGAAGACGTAACATCCATTATTCTGGCTGTCTCTCCCGGTGATGAAATCACTATTCAACGGGATATTATTGATGCATGCGGACTGATTAAAGTAACGGCTATTGTGCCGGGAGGTGAAACCCGGGTTGATTCCGTCTGGAACGCCTTCCAGGCCGTCCGGTTTCCCTGCGAACTCGTCGCCGTGCATGACGCCGCGAGGCCGTTCGTTTCCCGTTCCGTCTTCCGCGCCGCGCTCTCCTCCGCCCGCGAATCCGGCGCCGCTATCGTTGCTACCCCGGTCATTCCCACGATTAAAGAAGTCGATGCCGGTTTAATGGTCAGCTCCACTCCCGACCGGCGTGCACTCTGGGCCGCCGCCACTCCCCAGGTGTTCCGGTATTCCGCCTTCAAAGACGCCTACGCCACCTTCCGGTCCTCGGGCCGTAATCCCGCCGATGTCACCGATGACGCCCAATTGCTTGAGTATGCCGGCTATCCGGTTACAATTGTCCCGGGCAATCCTGAAAATATTAAACTGACTACTCCGTTCGACTGGCAACTCGCCCAGGCCTTCGCTGACCAATGGCTCAATCTACCCTGAAGGCCATATATAATATGAAACCCTCCCGTCTTCCCGCCCTAATTCCGCGATAGACACAGGTGCAGGAGGGCCAGTCTGCTGGTGCCGCCAACGGCGGTACGTGAGATACGCGAGCGTATTT
>CAZCLS010000338.1:2500-5147 GCA_964499565.1 uncultured bacterium | reverse complement strand
CCTGCGCAAACGGATCACCTGAGACACCTCGAGGTGTATGGATGATGGATGATGGTTGATGGTTGATGAAGGATTTGTAGCCGGTCTCGGCCTGTCAGGCATTTGACGGATAAGGCCGGAGGTGTGAGCTTTTACCAATGGATTTGTCAGGGTTCAGGGTTGTCTATGTAGCCGGTCTCGGTGAGGCCGGAGAATTGGACTGTTTTAATTGAAGTCTCGAGTGATGATCGGTTTTGTGACGACTGCACTATCCGGGTAACTTGGGAAAATATGGCTGCATGATATATAGAATTTCCCCTTGTAGAATTACAGGTATAACCATATAATGGAAGTACATAGAAGCAAAGATTGTGCCCTGATATCCAGCGTGATATATAGAATAACCGTGGATAATTCCACATAATTACTAGTTCGATTACAGGAGGAGAAACATGGCATTCTGCACACAATGCACAAAGGAAATGGGACAAACTGATGTGGTTTGCCCTCACTGTGGATATGACTACGCAACACATGAGAGCGAGATGCCTGAATCAGTCGGCCTGGCGTATTCCGGTCTTGCAGACTTGGCTCTTATCATCGGTCAAGTTATGACTGCAATCTCTTGCATCATCACCCTCATCTATGGTGTAATCTTTCTATTGTCATTCCATTTTCTTCTTGCGTTGGGGGCAGTTATTGGCTTTTTCCTTAGTTTAGCCAACTTTGTTGTATTTGTAAGAATTCGGGACATGAAAGATAATCGAACATAATGCATGAAAACATAATATTAATAAAGAGCTTCTCATTGTGCACAGACGTTAAGCATATAGATAACAAAAATCGAACAACATACTACACCAGACCCTTATGAATGCTTGGTTAATGCCGGGCTGCTGAGTTTCATCCGTTCAGTTTGAATACATGAATACAATCATAGCAATCTCGACTATGCTGGCACTTACAGGATGTGGGTTCGACATCTCCGCGTTTCATGATCCAGAGTTTACGTTCGAACAGACTTTCGGAAGCACACCCTCGCCAGCCATCTCCAAGCTGCAGGGCGAAGGTTCTGCCTTCCGGGACTCCGGGCATTGTTACCTTCGGTTTCAATGCCCAAGGATGGAATAGATTAGAAACCGTAAATTGATACATACATGATATTGTCTAACCATATCCGAATACTACAACAGACGACGAATGAGTAGTTCAGACAGCTGCCGATCTTAAGCCATTATGTAAATAAACGAAAGGGAATTATGTCTGTCGATTTTGAATTGAAAGGTCATAAAGTAATTCTTCGTCCGACATCTTTGGATGATATAGAGGACTACAAGCGATGGGATGATCCCCATGCAACAGCAGTAGGAATAGTAATACAGGAAGAAAACCAATGGCGTAAGGGTATTGGAACTGAAGCACTGGCTTTATGGATTGATTATCTTTTCAAAGCACTGGATTTAACAAGAATTGGATTCACAACCTGGCAAGGGAATCCAATGATGCTTGGGCTTGGCAAGAAACTCGGTTTCGTGGAGGAAGCGCGGATACGAAGAAGTTGCTTTGTTAAAGGTAGATTCTTTGATCGAATATCAATGGGAATTCTTCGGGAGGAATGGGAAGAGAAAAGGGTAACATTCAGCTTTCTTGTTACCTTGGACAAATAGTGCGATTGTCTACTGGGGAATCGGAGGCATCACAGCGGCCATGACTGGCGGCAATCCCATGCATGACGGCACGACATGCTGGCTGGAACCCAACTTGCCGTGGCCGGACGTGGACGCCCTGGAGTTCAATCCCGAAAACAAGTGGCTCCGCTTCGCGGTGGATCTGAACAAGGCACTCTGGGAGAACTGGGATCACGATTTTATGGTCCTGCCGTACCTGCATCGTTCACCCCTGGATGCCGCAAACGGGCTTCGAGGAACGGAACTGTTTATTGACATGTATGAGCAGCCTGACCGTGTTACGGCACTCGCCGACTGGTGTGCTGACTGGTCCATTGCGTTGGAAGCGCTCATCAAGCAGGAATCGCCCCGCCCTTCGGGCTGGGGTATCGGCGTGTGGGGTGCGTGGCTGCCGGATGACGCCGTATTCGTGAATGGCGATCCCGTTGGCCTCATCAGCCGGGAACAGGCCGAGATATTCGATCGCCCCTCGAACGAAAAGCTGTTCACGAACACCGGCGGCGGGTTCTTCCACAACCACACCATTGGCTTGCGCCAGATTGGGATCGTGAGTTCCTACCAGGGCATCCTGGTACAGTGGTTTGTGGATGATCCCAAGCAGCCGTCACTTGCTTCGGCGTTGTTGGACCACCCCGATTTACGCGAGATGATTCTGGAATCCTCGCTGCAGTGTCCGGTGGGCGGATGGGTTCCACATGACCGGCTCGATGAGCTGCTTGACATTGTGGTTCACGGGCGATTCATTCTCTCGGTATCGTGTCCGGAAGATGTGCCGCCTGATTCCATCATTCGGAAGGTGAGGAGCACAAGCACACTGAAGTGACAGGATGACTGAACAAAACTAGTGTCCGGTTCCATCCCATCGCGGATTTAGGGTTCGACACCGTTGCACATCGGATGCGAATCTGTTAAACTCTATACAGCAAAGCTTACTGTCAATGAGTGCTGTTAATACCGATGCAGGTCCAGAAAGCGAGCGG
>CAZCLS010000338.1:0-2400 GCA_964499565.1 uncultured bacterium | reverse complement strand
TAAAATGGGGGACCGCGAGTTTTCGATGGACTATACTGGAACTCTGAAAGACGGCAAACTTGACGGTGTGCTGTCGAATCAACAGGGAGATTACCCGGTAGACGGTGCGCGTCCGCTGCCCAGGTCGCCAGCTTTGGGAAACTGGGATATTACCTTTAATATCGGAGATCGAGAGCTAAAAGCCAGAATCACTGTTTCTCAAAAAGATGACGGAACGCTGGATGCAAAATGGAAGGAAGACATGGGTGAGCACACGGTTAAGAGTGTCACATTCCAGGATGATATCCTTACTATCGATCGAAATATCAAATTCCAGGAGCGAGAGTTCGACGTTACCTATGTCGGCAAGATCAACGGCAACCAGCTGACCGGCTCGATGGAAGGCCCGATGGGGGAGATGCCAGCCAACGGAACACGTTTTGGTTCTGAGTTGATCGGAACATGGGAACTGACATCTGATTTTGGCATGGGACCGCGCACCCAGCTGCTGAAGGTCTACCCGGATCTTTCCGGGCGCTATGAATCTTTTATGGGAGAATTGCCCGTGGAAATCAAACTCGATGGCAAAAATATAACCTTTGATTTGGAAATGGGATTTGGGGACCGTACGTTCAATATGGACTTCGCGGGTACACTCGACGGTAAGAACGTAACCGGTGAAATGACGAGTCCCCGCGGGGCAACCCAGATCACGGGCAAGAAACTAGAACCGATGTGCCTTGCTGTCGGGGAATGGGAGTTCACCCGGGAAACAGGTCGCGGAACTTTTACCAGTATACTGAAAATCAAAGATGCTGAGAACGGAACCTATGCGTTTCGTGACAATGAAGTCGACCTGAGTGAACTAACGGTTGATGGAGACCAGGTTACTTTTAAAGTCACCATGAATTTCAATGAACGTGAGATCCCGCTGGAGTTCAAAGGCAACGTAGAAGGCGACACTATCAAGGGGCAGTGGACATCACCCCGGGGAACCCGGGAGGCCGAAGGTAAACGCTTGAAGGCCACGCCGCCTCCTGAAAAGAAGGCAGCCATAAAACCCCCAACTCAGGAAACCGCCACGAACACCCCGGCCACGAAAGCAACCGTACCGGCACAGGTTCCGGATAAACAAAAATAACATTAATCCATTTCGGGATCTCGCGGGAACGGCCGATATGGAAAGGTATCGGCAATGTCGAAGTCGGATATTACGACTCCACCGAGGGCGCTCATGGCAAGAATCCTGTTGAAGGTTAAAAAAGAAGAACACGCTGAATACACCAGGAGATACAACGTATGAAGAAGATAATTATTAATGTTTGCCTGCTTCTGGTTTGGTTGGTGCTGCCTGCCTGTGCACAGACGCTGATGAATAACAAACAAGTTCCGAACACTATAAAACCAACGGTGGCGATTATAACCACCGGCGGAACAATTGCTGAAAAGGTTGATCCTGAAACCGGTGCGGCTGTTCCCGCGGTGTCTGGATCTGACTTGATCAGCGCAATTCCACAGTTGTCTGAAATTGCGACTATCACGGTCAGCAACTTTACCAATATAGACAGTTCACAAATGACACCGCAAATCTGGCTTCAACTGAGTAAAACGGTCGAAGATATTCTTAAGAAACCTGATGTTGCCGGCGCGGTGATTACCCACGGCACTGACACCATGGCCGAAGGGGCATTTTTTCTGGATTTGACCGTGAAGACAGAGAAACCCGTCGTTTTTGTCGGTGCCATGAGAAATGCATCTGACATGAGTCCTGATGGACCGGCAAACCTGATGAACGCGGTTCTCCAGGTCTGTTCCCCGCAAGCAACAAATTGGGGTGTTACTGTCACGATGAATCAATACATCAATTCCGCGCGTGACGTGACCAAGACCGAAACGACAAATGTTCAAACCTTTGATTCAGGAGAAAAAGGGTATTTGGGTTATATTGCCGCCGGCTCGGTTGTACGCTTCAATGACCGGCGCAGCAGAAGAAAACTGCCTTTGCCGGATAAACTGCCGGATGTGGTTTTGTTGACTACTTACGCCGGGGATAAAGGAACCTTTGTCAGGTTCGCCGCGGATTCCGGCGTTGACGGCATTGTCGTTGAAGGAGTCGGGGCAGGCAACGTAAACTCAGCTGCCTTTGAAGCAATCAAGTATGCCATGGGAAAAGGCATTCCAGTAGTCATAACAACCAGAGTGGATAACGGCGCAGTCTATCCTGTCTACGGAGACCAGGGCGGCGGGAAAACACTGCAGGAAGCAGGGGCGATTCTTGCCGGAGACTTGAAAGGGCCCAAAGCCCGTATTCTTCTGATGCTTGCGCTTCCCGCCGTGAAAAATGACCACGGCAGGTTGAAAGATTTTTTCTGATACCAGTTCTTCAATAAGATAAAACGGGTAAAATTTTCGCGGAAAATA
>CAZCLS010000337.1:0-5148 GCA_964499565.1 uncultured bacterium | reverse complement strand
TATTCTATTCAAGTTCCCATTCCTGATCAAACCATCGAAACCCCCTTCGGCTCCTTCTCGTTTCATTCTGAAGTCAGGGATAATTCACTCTATGTTTTATGGCAGTGCGTTCTTACTGTCCAGCTTGTTTCGGTGGAAGAGTATCCCGCCTTCCGGGATTTCATGGGAAAATGCGCTCATATTACCAGCCAGGTTCTCACCTTGCAGCCCGAATAACCCTGGCCGTTGTGTTTGATGTTTTTCAGCGCCGGGTCATTTGTCCCTTGCTGTCGATGGCATAGTCCTGCAGCATTTTGTGCAGCAGATCACTGTCGTAACAGCGTTCTATCATGTCCTGGTAATGTATCAATCCCTGGGTGTAGAGCCGTAATAATGATCCATCCATGGTTGTCATCTGAAACTTGGCTCCCGTTTGCAAGTCCGACGTTATCCGGTATGTCTTGTTATCCCTGATATATGCCGCGATTGATGGTGTATTAAACATTATTTCAAACGCGGCCACCCTGCCTTTCCCGTCTTTTAATGGAAGCAGCTGCTGCGATATTACACACAATAACACTCCCGCTAATTGCGTCCGAATTTCATCGCGGTGACTCGCTGGAAATACATCCACGATGCGGTCTACCGTTCGCGCCGCCCCGGTTGTATGCAGCGTGCTCATTACCAGGTGACCTGTTTCAGCTGCACGAATTGCCGCTTCTATTGTCTCATAATTTCTCATCTCGCCAACCAGTATCACATCAGGGTCCTGGCGTAAAGCCCGGATAATTGCTTCATCAAATGACGGTACATCCTCTCCAACCTCGCGCTGTACAACTATCGACTTATTATGGCGATGACGGTATTCGATCGGATCCTCTACTGTAATGATATTACATGCTCTCTCTGAATTGATTCTGTTAATCATTGCCGCCAGTGTTGTCGATTTACCCGATCCCGTCGGTCCCGTCAGTAGAATCAGCCCTCTCGGCTTGTTGAGTAACTCGATAACTTTATCATTTAAACCTATGTCCTCTAAAGAACGCATATATGGCGGTATCAGCCTCATCACGCACCCCGGAAATCCCTGCTGCATGAATACGCTGACTCGGAATGAATCTTTTTCATCCAGTGCATAGGAAAAATCAGAACCACCCTGGCTCTTAAGCAACTTCAAATGAGTTTCAGGTGCGATTTCTCGAATGAACTCGTAAGCCGCTGCCGGTGTAAGCTTTTCGGCATTCATTGCCAGCAATGCGCCGTTTACTCTTATCGTTGGTGGCAAACCTACCTCGATGTGTATATCAGAGGCTTGCGACTCAATAGCCTTTTTTAAAATTTCAATCGTTGTCATTGTCGTTCTTTACTTTGTTGTGGGATACCAATAATGATCGTCCCGTACCGGCACTGCATTCGTCGCACTGCTGACAAGCATCTGTTCGTGCATGTATAATCTGTGCCAGGAGGGATAATTACTCACTACTTCAACAAAATCACCATCACGTGTTAGCTGCATTTCCCGCAATTGTTTGTCAAATCTGCCGTGCTCTTCCTCCGGCCGAATGATTATCGGTGTTAGAAAAATGATCAGGTTGTCTGTCTGCTTTTCCTTTGATGACCATGAAAATAGTTTGTCGCCTACATACGGAAGTTCCGAAAAATAAGGCAGTCCCTTTGTGCTGGATTTCCATCTGTCACTCATGAGTCCGCCTATCGCCACGGTATGTTTGTCCTGGAGCGATACCCTGGTTTTAACTTGCCTGATCTTTGTGATCGGTATTTCTACTCCCTGAATTATCTGGACTCCAGCCAGATCACTCACCTCCGGCAGTATATCCAGCGTTACGGTGTCGTTGAAACTCACATGCGGTGTTACTTCCAGAGTGATGCCGATGTAAATCTCTTCCAGGTTGTTGATTTCATATGATCCCGTTTCCTGGTTGTATGTGTATGTCGGCTTGTACTGAACTTCGGCAACGCGAATCGTCGCTTTCTGATTATCCATGGTTTGTATTTTAGGATGATTTATCAGTTTCACCCTCTGATCATTCAAGAGCATGCTGACCGCCAAACGGAATTCGTCCGGTTCAAGTGTGTAACTGAGATCCTTTTCAGTTTGCTGGTTAAAATCCCGCGTGCGTTGCGCGCTCTGCTGGTCAGTGCCGTACGCGCTCGTTTTCGTCTTACCCTCGGTTATGTTCTTGTCAAACGTATATAGCATATCATGCAGCAAAAATCCATAGTCGCTGAAACTGGACCAGTCTGTCCCGATCGTATCCGTATTTCCCACCCCGATTTCTACAAACAGTGTTTCAATCAGAACCTGCGGCGTTGGCTGGTCAAGCCGCTGCGCTACTGCTTCTATCTGGTTTACTTTTGCCGGTATGTCAGTTATGATAAGCACATTTGCCCGCGTGTCCGCCTGTATCATTCCTCTGGCAGGCGTTGACAATGATTTGAGCACTGTAACCATCTCGTCAACTTTGGCATAGTTGATCGGTACTATCCCGACCGACAACGGCTCTTTCTCTACCTGCGCGGTACTGATGACTCGTATTATATTGCCATCGCGGATATACGTATATCCATTTACATTCAATACCAGCGTCAAAGCCTGCTCCCACGTAACATCATCAAGCTCAAGAGTCACTTTTCCCTGCACATCCGGCCCCGCCACCAGGTTGATGCCGCTCACTCGAGCTATCAAACGCAGTATATTCCGCAAATCGCCATCCTTGTATTTCAGGCTGATCTTTTCCTGATTATTGGTTATTGCTCCTTCGTCAAGCCTTTGTGGCGGTTGTGTCCCTGCGAGTTCAATGCGCGTTAACGTATCCGTCGCTTGGTGTTTATCCCCGCTAACGGAAATTTCAGTATTCCCGGTTTGCATGCTGGCTTCTACATCGTGATCCACATCCACTGTTCTATCTTTAATAGACGTGGACAGCGTTTCGGCTCTGATTATGCCGGCTGATGCAAACGCAACGATCATGCCGATTATCAGTGCAACACAGCTGATGTCACAGACAGCGTAACATATTTTTTTCATGGTGTTTCCCCGTTTGGTTCTGGTGTGAAATAGTATACCATTTCACTATTGCCCAGGATAAATACTATCTTCGTTTCTTCTATGCGACCGACTCTAATTTCGTGATCCGGGACTATTCGATCTCCTTCTTCAAGTATCTGGTCATTTATGACAACAAAACGATTGCTTTCACTGACGGCAATACCTTCAATCGGCTCTTTTTTATTACCTCTTCAATCTCAGCCACTCGACTATCATCCTGTCCTTCCGTCTGCGCTGCGGCTGCAGTTTCCGCATCTGTTCCTGCTTTGTTCTCCAGAACAGATGTTTTCTTTATTTTTACCAGCGGATCCCGCAAATCGGTTCCGTCATAGTTCGTCTCTTCAGCACCCATGCTTGCGGCATATATCCCCAAGCTCATTACCAGGCTCACTGCTACGTGTACAGGTTTCATCGTGATTACCCCTGTTATTTTGTTTTAACTAAAAATCCGATTGTCATCTCGGCCGGATGAATTCCCGTGTCATCCTGCGACGAAAACATCTTCAATTCTACAACGCGTATAAATTGCGCTTCATTTTCAAGATTATCAAGCCATTTCCCGATTGTATGATACCGCGAGCTTGTTTCAATTTGCACTTGCCGTTCTACATAGCTGTCTCCCCAGGGTATATCAAGCGCTCCCATTCTCGGACGCACGTTCTTTAATTTCATTCCAGCTTTGTCGGCTGCACGTTTGATCAATTCAAGAAAATCCGAAAAGTCTCCCTTCTGTATCATCGACCTCTCCATCTCATCTATCGTCTCGTTCAACTTCCGCAAATTGCGCTGGAGTTCCGGTAAACTTCGCGTGCGCTTCTCGGCCGTATCTAATTCAACCGCAATACTGCTCTTCTCTTTGTTGATCCGTTCCAGTTTGGCAAGCTGTCCTTTTACTATGCTGAAATAGGCGCCGGTTACCAACGCGCTCACCATTAATACATAAAGGAGTATGTGCTCGATCTGGTTTTTTGTCATAATACAGTCCTCAATTATTTTGACATTTCAATCGTAAATATTTTTTCATCTTTTTCTGTTGCAATTGAATACAGTTTAATCGATGAAAAAGCATTTGAAAAACAAGGCGTCTTTTTTATTGTGTCAAGAAAAAGCAGTATTATGCTTTCGCCAGCATCTCCAGACGCTCTGCCTTTGAATTGTACACGGGTCTTTTCGCCGTTCGGATCCGGTGTCGTAACATCAATTTCCGACAGAAATACTTCTTCCGGTATTATCAGACTTACTTGTTTCCAACGCTCCGCCCATGCTACTTTGTTCCGCAAATACTTGTCAAGAAACCCTTTTTGTTCGGTTAGTTTCTTGTTGATTGCAATCAATTTTTCAGCTTCTTCACGTGTTCCTTTTAACTGTGCGTATTGGTTCTTCTGTTTCGTTAATTTCTTCTGCTGAAAAGATACATACAGAAATAATCCTCCCGCAAGTATAACCGAAACCGCGATAATCAGGCTGATATACAATGGCTTGTTCCCGCGCATTGCCTGCTGTGTCTTCTTGCGTTCATAATGGGATGATAAATTTATTTCCAGCAGTTGTGTGTTCATTGTATCTTCTCGCCTGGTTGTATAACTCCGGTTTATGGTATATTATGACAGCGTCCGAATCGCCATACCCATCACGGGAGCGAACGCCGGCGCTTTGGACCGGAAATCTCCTATCCGGTTTTTAAGCTCGCTTAACGGTATATTCACAAACGGGTCAAACCGGTATACCGGTATGTCTATCGCTATTGTCAGCGCCTGGCATAATAACGCGTTCTCCGCCGGTGCTCCGGTGATATACATTCGTTCGGTTTTTAAATCATATTCCCTGCTGCAATAATCAAGCGAGGTTCTGATTTCTCGTACTAATGTTTCCGCGAAATTATGAATTGCATGCCCTGTTATCTCTGTATGTTCTTTGCCTTCATTCATCATATCCACCGCGTCAACATACGATATTTCAAGTGTCTCGGCTATGGTCGAAAACATTCCGCTGGTTCCTGTTTCAAGCGCCCGGCATACCAGTGGTACTTTTCCCCGCATGATTACCATGTCTGTATGATTCGCGCCCATGTGCAGCAAACATACTCCCGCGGAATCTTC
>CAZCLS010000336.1:2712-5158 GCA_964499565.1 uncultured bacterium | reverse complement strand
TTTGATGTGATTCATCCAGATGACGACCGGTCAGCAGGTTGTTAAAAACCATCGCAGCACCGAACGCGCCTAATTCAACAGCCGTTGTGCCTTTATTTTTAAGGAAAAACCGTAAAACGATCCTGCCCTTTTCTACGGTCCACTCCCTGCCAAGTGTAAGCGGACAGCCCTCCCCTAACAGAGGAGTAAGATTCATCATAACCGTGTCATCGGTTACTTTTTCTTTACATGTAGTGTCACGCGCAAGCGCCGAACTGAATGAATGCCAGCTACCAGTCGGATATCGCCACATCAGCGAACAATCACCCAGATGATAATAACCCTGATCGATGCGCTGCTCCAGCCGGTCGCCCGGAGTGAAATCAAACATCATCGTTACAGGTGACAATGATGCCGCCGTATGATAATAAGGCAACAGGCTTACTCTACACTGCTCACCTGTCAGCACAATCTTTTTTTCCGCCAACGGATCGGCTGGTATCACGGCGCCGAAACGCAAAGATTCTTCATTGAAGTTTTCTGTAATCTGAACCGGCGTCAACACATCATCATGAATTCTTACTATCGCCAAAGATAATGAACCGGCCTGGGAAGCGCCGGTAAATTCATTGTTAAACTGCGGCTCGCCATCCCGGCCGTTCTGCACGGCAAGATTTATGGCAGGTCCCGAGGCAGTATCTAAAGAGATTTTCCGCAAATTTTTTCCCCGCGTGTTGTGATACACTCGGACCGTCGCGCCATCATAGGTGTATACCAGATAGTGCCATTCCCCGGCGCGCGGCAGTGAATGCCAGCCCATGTCGGATACCCAGTGCGTTGCGGCACCGAATTCACGCGAGGACCCAAAATTGAACGACATGTTCCTGCCGCGCTCCCCGCGCCGGCCCCAGGCTACCATTGTTTCTTCTTCCTGAAGGTTGGGATTATATGCCCACACTTCTATGGAACGGGAACAGTTTCCCATTATTGATTCGATCGCGGGCGGACCGATATAGGCATCATTTTTGCCGTTAAAGCTGACTGCCTTGCATCCATCAATGTTTTTTAAGACAGGCTGACCGTAGCGGGTAAAATTGCTCAGAGTTCCCGAATTAATCCACTCCTCCGTTCCGGCCGATGGATGCCTCGCATCGAGATTGACAAGCAGTACGCCGGCTGTTTGAATTTCAGCTTTTGTATTGAGAATACAAGAAAAGATAAAAAGAAATACTGTGATTCCGATCTTCATGATAATAATCAGTCCATCAGTGATTATTAAATCTAGTCTGCCGTTTGGGGACAAACGGTGGCTACTCCTCCGCTCAGGAAGCGGCTATCTCTTTCAGCGCCGCTATCACCTGTTCTGTTTCTTCGTCAGTAGTAAATATGCCCGGGCTGAGCCGTACTGTTCCGGTTGGAAGCGTTCCGATTCTCTTATGGATCAGCGAGGCGCAGTGCAAACCGGCTCGTATGCTGATGCCATATCTTTGGTCGAGTATCATACCGGTTTCAACCGGATCCATTCTCTTGATTATAAGCGAAAGTACATTAACCCTCCGGCCGGGATCTACCGGGCCGAAAATACGAAACCGATCATCACCGCCGAGTGCATCGACAATACGGTTTACCTGTTTCAGATAATGGGACCGAACGTCCTCAACTGTTTTTTTCCTTAGAAAGGCCAGGCCGGCTGCCAGACCAGCTATACCGGGCAGATTTTGTGTTCCGGCTTCCAGTCGTGCCGGAAACTGACCGGGCTGCAGCAGCAACTCCGACTGCGTGCCGGTTCCTCCTTCGCGCCAGGGGCGAATAGTAATCCCTTCCCGCACATAGAGTCCGCCTGTTCCTTGCGGGCCTAACAGGCCTTTATGCCCCGGAAAAGCAAGCATATCGATTCCCGTTTTTTCTACATCTAACGCATACTCACCCGCCGATTGAGCGGCATCGACAAGCAGGGGAATTGAACGCTCCCGGCATATTTCAGCTATAGCCGCAACCGGTTGTACTGTTCCCAGAACGTTAGAGGCATGCGCGACAGCGACTAAACACGTTTCAGGCCGGATGGCGTCCCTGATGTCAGCGGGTTCAACCAATCCCTCGGTCTTCGCCGGCACGATTGTCAGTGAAATATACCCCGTTGCTGCCATGCCATTCAGCGGACGCAGCACTGAATTATGCTCTATTTCCGTCGTTACAACATGGTCGCCCGGATTCAGTACACCCTTGAAGGCCATGTTTAACGCGTCGGTCGCGTTAAAGGCATACACAATGCGTGAAGGATCGGTGACGCCAAAAAATGCTGCCAGATGCGCCCGGGTCTCCTGCAGCAAACGAGTGCCATCCGCGGCTATGACACTACTGCCGCGCCCGGCATTCCCGCCTTTTCGCAGAGTATTTTCTATCGCCTGGTATACCGCTTCGGGTTTGGGAAATGATGTTGAGGCATTATCATAATAAATCATAGTAC
>CAZCLS010000336.1:1248-2612 GCA_964499565.1 uncultured bacterium | reverse complement strand
CCGAAATGAGCGCCGGTTTCCTCGCGGTCTTTAGCCTCTTTTGTCAAACGGGTGAATTTAAACCGGTGCCTGAACGTCTGCCAGTCAGTGCTGATCGATATGCGGTAGTCTTCGGAATTTCCCGCCCATTTCTTGAACTCTCCTTCAGTAAAACTTTCGTTTGACTGGCCGATACGACCAGTAATGTTCACATTATACCCGCGCGCCTTGAATACCAGGTAATACTCCTTGTCATATTTCACCGTGCCATTATTGCCGATGCTGCCGGATGTGCCGATATATCCGTCTGAAAAGTATGCCCGGACAAACGTTACTTGTTTGCCGGTTACAAGATCATTTTCTTTCATGATTTTGAAGGCAATGGCCGAATTGGCTCCGGGATTGTGGCCCCAGCCCCAGGCGTTGGGAACCTGCACCGGTTTGAGCTTGTCTATGCCTTTCAGTTTCACCGCCTGGGCGAATTCCGGCACGGTTTTACTTCCTATATTGCGGCTCAGGTATATGAAGCCTTCACCGCTTCCCAGGAACAGGTCCAGATCGCCGTCGCCATCCACATCAGCCAGGTATGGCCGCGGCAGAAGTCCTACCGGCTGACTTGAGCCGCCGACTGTCACGGGTGTTTCCTTTGCTGTCGTCAGAAACGGTATATCTGCGCTCTCCAGGTCCGTGCCGGTGTTTTCATACCAGGTCAGCTCCCCCGTCCGGTCTCCGGCCAGCATGTCCAGATCGCCGTCACCGTCCAGGTCGCCTAATGCGGGAGACAGGTGTTCGCGTCCCATGCCATACCCTAACCACTGCCGTTTGGCCGCGGTGAAATCCGGATTAGAATTCTGACCTTGATTGACAAACAGGTAAATTGAGTTGGCGGAATAGGACCCTTCGCCGATGATCAGGTCGTTTTTTCCATCTCCGTTCCAGTCTCTCAGTCGTGGAGCTACATAGCTGCCGATACAGAGCGGTTTGGTTCCGCGCATGATCAATGGGAACGCGCCGGCCATATCTATCGGCTGCCTGGTACGCATCTGGGTTACATTGATCCGGTTATAATTCGGCGTAAAATCCTGGCGGATGAACTGGCCAGCCCCGAGATTCTGCACAATCTGCACCCCGCCGCCCGGCGTGCCGATCAGAAGGTCATTCAGTTTATCGTCATTATAGTCCGCGACATCAATGTTCATTCCCCGGCCTAAATACGTATGGACGAATCGGCCTTGAGAGAATTCAAGCGGAAAGGCATTCTTTTTCGAGCGGGTTTCAAACGTCCAGACAAAGCCATCACCGTCGCCAACCACTAAATCGGGTTTGCCATCACCGGTAATGTCTTTAAAGCAGGGTGATGCCCCGAATTGTTTCCATTCCTGGCT
>CAZCLS010000336.1:0-1148 GCA_964499565.1 uncultured bacterium | reverse complement strand
TGCGGTACGGGTCCATTGCCTGCATGAATATGAATAACTTGCTGTCCGCCAGCGGGCAGCAGGTCTGTTTCTGTAACTCATTCATCTGTTCGTCAAGTGACTTCGGTTTTGTATCCATCAATTTTCCTTGTATGTGCGTTTTGTTCATATATGTCTATTCAGTATCATCCCGGTTCACTCTTTCCAGGGTATGCTGCCCTGGCGCAGGCAAACCGGCGGCTCTGCCGTCAAGTCTACTATTGTTGAATCAAGTTTTCGCTCAGTTGGCCCGGCATTGATGCACCAGGCGGCCCAACCCCACATGGCATACGTCATTTCGGCCGTTACGGGACTGGCCTGCCCGCTCACATTAGCGCTGGTCGCCACTACCGGCACCGCGCATAATTCCAGAAATTGCCGCGCAACGGGATGGGAAGGAAAACGGATGCCGGCCTTTTCGCCGCCGGCATTGACCAGGAACGTAAACGGGCCCGGCAGATATCTACGCAAAACAACATCGATCGCAGGAGGGATTGTTCCCATGATCCGCTCTATCATCTCCCAGCTGCCGACATGGTAGGCGAACGGTTTATCTTTTGGCCGTTGTTTGGCGCGGTATATTTTTTCTACTGCTTCCGGTATATCGGCCCGGGCACCTATGCCGTATACGGTTTCCGTAGGAAATATTACTATCTCTCCCTGCCTGACCGCTTCCGCGGCCGGTGCTAACAGGTCGGTAATCTCCTGTTCCCCGGCAGGAATCATGATTTCAACGGCTCTTCCCATCAGGACTTTTCTTTGCGTTTAGCAAGCTGTTCGGTCAGTGTTGCATCGTTTAGCGCTAAAATCTGTACCGCCAGGTATGCCGCGTTGCGTGCCCCGTGCTTGCCGATCGCTACCGTGGCAACAGGCACCCCTTTGGGCATTTGCACCGTCGCCAGTAATGCATCCAGGCCGCCCAAACTGCCCGCGTCTAACGGCACGCCGATGACCGGCAGGATCGTATGGGCCGCAACCGCTCCGGCCAGATGGGCTGCCAAGCCGGCCCCGGCTATCAATACCCGCAGGCCGCGTCCGGCCGCCGATGAAGCATAATCAGCTACCGTGCCTGGCGTGCGGTGGGCCGACATAGCATTCATTTCGTACGCGACACCGAACTCATCCAGAAC
>CAZCLS010000335.1:0-5166 GCA_964499565.1 uncultured bacterium | reverse complement strand
AGGAGGCATGATGGTCAAAAATGGTTGTGACGCCGTTCTTAACGCACTGGGCGAGAGACCAGCGGGCGGACAGGCGAATATCGTTGGGAGAGAGGGCCCGGTCGAGTTTCCACCACAGATGTTCGAGCTTTTCAGCGAAGGTTTGACTGGGCGCGACAGACATACCGGTCGCCAGGGCGGAATAGAAGTGATGATGGGCACACACAAAACCTGGAACAATCAGCCGGCCCCGGACATCCAGAGTATCCAAAGATGAATCGGCCTGGTCCTGATGGGTTATGTCGGAAACCACCCCATTCTGGATCCTGACGGCGTGGTTGTACAACAAGTCGGAACCGGTAAATATCGGTCCGCCGGTAAGAACAAATGGTTCAGGAGCAGCATGCATATACACCTCCAGGGGTGCTATGGATTACACAGAACATCAGCGGGTGAAACCGGACAGCATATCAGCCAGAGTGTTAGAAACCTTCAGTGTTTTCGGCCGATACCAGGCATCCGGCGGCCGGCGGACAGCATGCACGGCCTCGAGCAGCGGGGTAGCCAGAAAATCCAGTGAAGCAGCTGAGCCCGGCTTAAAACGGTTGACAACCAGGATATGCTGGCGGGCGGCCCGGCCCAGGCGCACAGCTGCCCGGCCGGCGGCGGCGCTAAGTTTCCGATCCTGCCTGGCGCAGTACGCTGAGGGAATCAACGCCCGGGGTTGCACGCATTGGGTGGCGACCCGGCATTGAAATGTTTTTTCTATGAAGTGGCTGACAGTCGTCGGAGTTTCCGGGGCGGGTGATTCTCCCAGAATGATCAGGACGACTGAGTACTTTGCCAGGGAAGTCCACAGGGCTTTGGCGAGCGCCTGGCGGTCGCAGGTTTGATCCGGAAGAATACAAAGAACGGGAAGTTTTCGCGAGAGAAGCGCCGCGGTTCCGGCACTGAGCCAGCCATAGTGATCATCACGGATATGCAGGAGACCGACGGGAGACGTCATGGCATTTCTCTGACAAGTTTGAAGCAGGTCGGCGCCGATCGCGGTACAGTAGGCCAGGGCCGACCCGAAGCCGGGATTAATATCCATGAACGGCACACTGTTCAGCGGGCAGCAGGGAATAACGGTCCAGTCGCCCTGAACCGCATTTTCGCGGCACCATAATGCCAGGCGGGCGGCGAGGCGGACGGCATCGAAATCACCGCACACATACAGGTCGGGATAGTTCAGTGAAGCCAGAAGCGATAGCAGGGGAGCGCCATGTTCGCGGATATGATGCTGTGAATGCAGGCGGGGGAATAAAACCGGGCGAGCGCTGATATCATCGCCGCCGTCGGTAACTTTGAAAACGTTTGCGGGAGAGCAGTCAAGGATATCGGATGCATTGAGGGTAAACAGGGCGGTATACCGTTTCAGGGCGGAACTGACGAATCCTTCCCAGAGAGGCTCCGTATCGACGCCTGGAGGAGCGCAATTGAGGATCAGAGCGGTTTTTTCAGGTTGTTTCCTGGCCATATATAGTGACAGGCAAAGCATTGTTAGAATGCTGTCATTGTAGCAGAGAATCCCGCGCAAGTCAACTTGACTTCATGACCGGTAACATACTATAATGAAGCAAACCGGGAGACGATCCATGATAGATATTTCAGCCAAATTTCCCACCCGGCGAACTGCTGTCGCTGAAGCGCGGGTAACTATTTCCGCTGCCACTGCCGCACGAGTGAAAGAAAATGATCTGCCCAAAAAAGATCCTTTGATCGTTGCGCGCTGGGCGGGTATTCAGGCCGCCAAAAAAACCAGCGAACTGCTGCCGGCTTGCCACCAGGTTCCCCTCGATCATGTCGATGTGCGCTGTGAACTCGATGCCGACGGGAGCTGTATCACGATTACGGCCGATGTAAAGGCCGAATATAAGACCGGTGTGGAGATGGAGGCGATGACCGCAGCCGCGGTTGCCGCGTTAACCATATATGATATGCTCAAGCCGGTAGATGAAACGTTAGTCATTTCTGAAGTCCGGTTGGTCAGCAAAACCGGCGGCATTAACGCCAGGGCCTTTCCGGCCCGGCCTGAGGAACCGTATCGTGCCGCGGTTGTTATCGTAAGTGATTCAGTTTCCCGGGGCACACGGGAGGACAAGAGCGGGGCCGCTGCGGTAGAGATTCTGACGACTATGGGATTCAGCGTAGATACTACCGAAACCGTTTCTGACGACCCTGAACAGATTTCGTTGGTCCTGCAGGCCTTGAGCAAACAGCCATTTGCATTGATTGTTACAACCGGCGGCACCGGTCTGGGCCCGCGTGATTCAACCGACCGCATTGTCCGCGGACTGATAGAACGCGAAGCGACCGGGATTGCCGAATGGATCAGGGCCTATGGCAGAAAGCGTACGCCCAATGCGATTCTCTCTAACGGCGTTGCCGGCATTCGTGACAACACACTGATACTAACACTGCCCGGCAGTACGGCAGGAGTACGCGAATCGCTTGAAGCCCTGCGGCCGACCCTGCTGCACGCCCTGGCAATGATGCGGGGAGAAGGGCACTAGATATGGAAGATGGAAGATGGAAGATGGAAGATGGAAGATGACCGATGACCGATGACCGATGACCGAGGGCAGTCAGTGTGGGAGGCCGGTTCCATTCGGGCGACTGTTTTCCGATGTCCGATGTCCGATGTCCGATGTCCGAGGGCCGAGAGCTGTAAGCAGCACCCGCAGCTCCGATGCGGGTGACTTGCTTTGGATTCGATTGCACGCCGAACATTATCTGGCGTGATAATTGGGTTATGCGTGATAGTCCACCGTTTGGGGACAAACGATGGCTACAGTAGCCCCAGGGATTTACATATCCCGGGGCCAGCATGTACCCGCATGCACTTCCGTCTTCCGCCAGCTCCCAGCCCCGGCTTCATAGAAGCCAGGGGCTACTCAGGCTTGCAGACATTTGAACATTAGTGTGGGAGTCCGGTTCCACACAGGCGATTCTTTATCCGAGGGCCGTAGGCCGTGGGCCGAAACCTGAACCCTGAACCCTGACAACTAATGAAGGACCGGTTTGGACGTGAGATTACATATCTGAGATTATCGGTCACCGACCGCTGCAATCTCCATTGCCGGTATTGCCGCTTCACCGACAATGACTATAGCGCACTTTCCGCAGAGTTATCAGTCAAAAACCTTGTGCGCATCGCTCACTGCGCGGTGAAACTGGGTATTCGTAAAATCCGCTTGACAGGCGGAGAACCGCTGCTGCGGGATAATCTGCCTGAATTGGCCGCACAATTGAATTCCATTCCCGGACTTGAAACGTTAGCAATAACAACCAATGGCACACTGCTGCCTGTATACGCGGAAGCGCTTAATAATGCGGGAGTGAGCCGGTTCAACATCAGTCTCGATTCGCTTGATTCAACAACATATCATGCCATCAACGGCGGCATACTTGACGATGCGCTGGCAGGTATAACTGCCGTGCGGACGATGTGTGACGATGTTCGTATCAACATGGTAGTCATGCGTGGCATAAACGACCGGGAACTACCGGCATTTATACAATTCGGCGCAGAAAAGGGAGTGAGTATACGGTTTCTGGAAATAATGCCGACCAGGCATCCCGGTCAGCCGGAATTGTTAGTGCCTGAAAAAGAGATGAAAGAAATTCTTGATCAGCGGTACAGGCTTACCAGGCTGGAAAATCCGGAGCAGGGCAGCACAACTGCCGTGTACCACGTTCAGGAAACCGGTCAAAGTATAGGTTTTATCAGTCCGGTATCAACCCCGTTCTGTGTCGAGTGCAATCGCATCCGGGTCAGTTCAGACGGGATGATTGTGCCGTGCCTGCACGCGCGCGAGCGGATCGATCTACAGCCGGCGTTGGAGAATACTGATTCGGACGATGCGATCATCAACAGTTTTATGGCAGCGGCGGACATAAAGCGGCAGCAG
Source organism: uncultured bacterium (assembly GCA_964499565.1). Classification (GTDB taxonomy): domain Bacteria; phylum Auribacterota; class UBA3054; order UBA3054; family CAZCLS01; genus CAZCLS01. The sequence goes on along the minus strand of CAZCLS010000335.1, from coordinate 1,234 downwards.
CACGCGCTCAACTGCGGTGATTCATCCTGTGACATGCAGATTATCGGAGGATAATAATGATTACATTCAATGAAGCAATCGGCATAATAGAAAAAGCGGTCACGCGTTCACCAGCTGTTTTTTATCCGCCGCGCGCGTGCATCGGAAGCATACTGGCAGCACCGGTTACCGCACCGTGGGATATGCCGCTGCATACTAATTCGTCAATGGACGGTTATGCTGTCCGGGCCGACGATACTGCCGATGCCGGACCCGGTTCTCCCGTCCGGCTAAGGATGATTGCAACGATAGCCGCGGGCGAAATACCTGACATGGTAATAATGCCGGGCACCTGTGCCGCGATTATGACCGGCGCGCTGGTGCCGGAAGGCGCGGATGCGGTAGTTAAAATCGAAGATACCGAGCGCAACGGAGACAGCATAAGCATTATGCATCCGGTAAACCGGGGAGATTATATCAGGAAGCAGGGTGAAGAAGCAGGCCTGGGAACTGAATTAATTCCAGCCGGCATGCCGATAACCGCTGCCGCAGCGGGGCTTGCCGAGTCACTCGGTATTCCCGAATTGAGTGTGTATGCCGCGCCGCGAGCGGCCCTGGTGATAACGGGTAATGAAATCGTTCCGCCCGGGACTCCTCCGGCTCCGGGAATGATACCTGATGCGGCCGGTCCAGCCTTGCGGGCTGCGATAGAACATGACGGACTACCGGTGACATTTTGCGAATATGCCCGGGATGATACTGACATGCTAAAGGCATGTATTCAACAGGCGCTGGAGCAGGCTGATGTTGTTCTGGTTGTCGGAGGCGCGTCCATGGGGGAATTCGACCTGGTGCAGGATGTCCTCAGAACGCTGAATGTGCGGGAAGCATTCTGGCGCGCGGCGATCAAACCCGGCAAACCGATCTGGTTTGGCATGCGGGGACCGAAAGCCGTATTCAATCTGCCGGGGAATCCCGTTTCAGCACTGGTAACGTACTATCTGTTTGTCCGGTATTATTGTCGGCGCGTCACGGGCTGGCCGGCTGATCAGGCCGGATTGTTACGGCTGCACGCCCGGTTGACAAGAGCGATTACAAAGGATACACCCCGGTTGGAGTTCGTGCGGGGAACAGTACGGAGCAGAACAGCTGGTTATGAAGCATCGCCGATAGAATTGCGCGGTTCAGGCATGCTGTCAGGCCTTGCAACCGCGAATTGTCTGATTGAATTTCCGTTGGATCGTGAGCGGCTTGA
>CAZCLS010000334.1:0-5224 GCA_964499565.1 uncultured bacterium | reverse complement strand
GTTTTATGCTATACTAACTGCGGAGATTGAATGTTATGAAAGATAGAACTGTTCCATTACTTATCCTGTTCGCCTTGATCATCGCCGGGGTGTACTGGTTTACCCGTTCACGCTCTCCGCATAAGCCGCCTGCCTTTTCTCCGGTATCTATCCAGACCCAATCACCTCCGGCTGTCGTTATCATGCCCGTTTCCACTGCTGCCGTTCCGGCAAACGTTTCCAGTGAAAATTCCAAAGTTGAAATCAATGCGGAATCATCATCGGTAACACCGCCCGCGCCGGAATTACCCTGGCTGGAAGATGAATTGATTATCCGGATTTCCGATAATACTACCATGAAACGTGTCGCCGCTTTAATGGATGAACATGATATCAGTATCATTCGCCAGGTAGATAAACTCGGTATGGCACGGGTAAAAATTCCGGCAGGCATGTCACTCCCCGAAGCCGAAAAACTTCTGAAGGAAATCGGCGATGTCGAGCATACCGAACGAAACATCCGCACGGAAATGCCAAAGGAAATCCGTGAACTGCCGATGCTCGGTCCCGGCCAGCCAATGACTGCTGTTCTGCAGGACGGCAAAGAACTGATTGCAATCGGCGACGCCCAGGAACGGGCCTCCTACGGTAATAATGTGCGCATCGCCCTGCTCGATACCGGTGTGGACGGCACACATCCCGACCTGGTCGACCGCGTAATCGGCGGATATAACTTCGTGGACGATACGGCCGATGTCAGTGACCAGAACGGTCACGGCACCGCCTGCGCGGGTATCCTGGTCGGTACCGGCCGCGGCGCCGATACTGTCGGCGGCATTGCCCCTCAAGCGTATCTTATTCCCATAAAGGTGATGAATGATGCCGGTAAAGGTGAATCGTTCGCCGTTATCGAAGGCCTGGTTTACGCCGTAGATCAGGGAGCCAAGGTGATCAATCTGAGTATAGGCACAAAATCTACCTCGTCCGCTCTCAAGGAAGCTATCGACTATGTCCTGAGCAAAGGTGCGATTGTTGTCGGCGCCGCCGGTAATGACGGCTCTACCGATATTCTCAAACCAGGCGCGTATCCCGAAGTTATCTGTGTCGGCGCCGTAGACGGCACCAGACAGTATGCTCCTTTTTCAAATTATGGCGAAGAAATCGACATTGTTGCTCCCGGCGTCGCAATTTATACGACCGCTCCCGATGGCCGCTACATGCAATTCAGCGGTACCTCTTCCGCCGCGCCGTTTGTCTCTGGAGCTCTTGCTGCTCTTATTTCCGAAAATCCTTATATGTCCGCCGAAGAAATTACCACTAAACTGCTTGAGGGAGCCGATAATCTGGGCTACGCCGGCCATGACGAGTATTTCGGTGAAGGCATGCTCAATCTCAAGCGCTCCCTGATCTCAAAGGCCGATACTGTTTATGACGGCGCGCTGACCGCCTTGTATTTTTCGCCTAATGAACTCATCCCCGGTCAGCCGACCGAGATTCATTTCGTTCTGGAAAATCAGGGCAATGAACCGGTTTCCGGCGCGGTATTTACCTATATGATCGGCGACGAACGCCACGAGGAACGCGTCGATTCCCTAAAGCCCGGCGAATGCTACGATGTTACGGCACCCTGGACAATCCCCGCTGAAATCCCTGACAATCCGATTACCATTCAAGGCTATCTGCGGATCGACCGCGCCGACGCGGAACCGGATGATAATGGCAAAGGCGTCTCGATTTCCCTCTCCGACTGGCACTGAGATATACCAGTACCCGAGACCGAATATTCCCTGCAATATGATAGTACACCCCACAAGTCAAAACCCAAAACCCTGACACCTTAAACCTTAAACCCTAAACCCTGAACCCTGAATCCTGACAACTCCATCAACCATCAGCAATCGGGGTCGGACCGAGCTAAATAGTTCTTTTTCACACTTTTAACCCCATTTTACCCCCGCTTTTAGGGCCTTACACGTCGATTTCGACCCCAAAATCGATAGAGATGACCTTTCAATCACCCCTGTTTTGTATCTCATCTAGTTCGATTTTACCCCCAAAATCGTCTTGTAAGCCCCATTTTGACCCCTATTTTACCCCTTATATTATTCATTAATATATAGTTAGCTCGGTCCGACCCCAATTCAAATCCCTTTTCCTTCGTTTTTTTGCTGTTTCATTCAGCAATCCCAAAATGTTTTATACCTTCCTGCATTGCTTTTTTTACTCTTGTATCTTCAACTTCATCCAGATGAAGATTAAAGTAGGTATACATAGCGGTCTTTTTCGTTATAACGCCGGTGGTTAAGATTGTCAGTGCCGCCTGTCGTTTAACTTCTGCGCCTTTTTTGTTGAATATCACCAATCGTTTGCCAGGGGCTGCATACGTATTAATAAAAGTAAATAAACGCGGGTAATCATTTTCGTCTGCTACTCGTGTCAGGGCATTGGCACAGGTTAAAGCCAGTCCGAATTCAAAACTATACTCATCCGTTGCTTCAGCTGTTTCTATTGTTGTAAAATATTCATCTTTCAAATTTTTGTGCGGTTCTTTGCTGATGCGAGAGATATGATCATTAAGATAAAATATTCCCTTTGACGGATAACGGGTGTTATAGTTCTGTACACGTTTTATTTCATTGCAATAGGCCTCAAATTCCGCTTCGGTTGTCAACGGCATTGATCTGAGCTTTTTAACGTCAGCTCGAAGCGTCGCCTTGTATTTTTCCTCCTTTTCTTTGGCGTTTTCGGACTTTTCCATGTCTTTTCGCCAATTCTCATATTTTTCTGATGCGACGTTGAATTCTTTTATATCTTTTTCTATTTCCTTTTTGGAACTTGTCCTGGAAAATCGCCAAATATGTTTTTTGTATACTTCATAGTTTTCACGTGTCGGCTTATGTCTGAGCGCATTAAATAATCCCCAGTCACAATATTCTTCAGGACACTTTTCAAGCAATGCTTCCAACTGCTCAGGTGTGCAATGGTTTTTATACAGCTCATACAACACCGCATCTACAATACCTAATACTAATCTTGCGTATGAATCAGGATCAGGATTTTCCTTCTTGAATCTGCGCAGGTATAGCGCCGTGTCCCAGCATTCGTTGAACCTGTTTTCGTCTTGTGCAATAATTTTCCAATAATCTCTCCTTATAATGTTGCTGTAAATATTGCACTTGGCATTGTTATCAAATATATCCGGATCCATAATTTTAGATTTAACATAATCAAATCTAAATGCATCTTTGTTTCCTGCAAAAGAACTTGAAATAAGCGATATTCTAGCATAAACCCTTCGCGCTTTTCCTTTTTGCTTATAATCTAAGTTAGTTGATGAATTATTAAAATGAATTTCATAATTATCAACCAGTATGTCAAGTAATTCAGTTAAATTGCTTTCGCCGAATTGTATATATATCTCTCTGCTCAAAGCTGTATTGTTTGATATTCCTTTCTCAAACATAAGCTTGCCAATCTCATTTAACAGATAATTGTACCCGAATATATCGGTGCTTTTCATGTCCAGCGTTTCATTCTTATTATATGCCAATAATAAGTTTTCGGCATGCATTGTGTTTATAGTGTTTGTGCTGGCCATGCATAATGACACGGCAAAGACAAGTGTAAGAATATACATTTTCATATTATTAACCGAGGCAATTTTGCATTAATGTCGCTTCCCGCGACGAAAACCACTACAAAGAACTTCAGGCAAATTGATACAAACATTTATAGTTTACGCACTTCTTTCAATACTGTCAACCGGCCGTGACGTTTGCAGTTCTTATTACTTTATATATTTACGTACTCTACTCTTCCCCAACCTTAAGCTTTTCCACATCCCTTGAACCCTGAACCCTGACACCTTCTTATGTATTTTCTTTGTATTCTGTGGTTTCCATCTTTTTCTTCTCAACAACTATCACCGATTCAGACCAGTAGTTGCCTGTTGTATTTATTACCGGAATTCAGTATAACTTATAATGTTTATATGTAATTGAAAACTAAGCTGAGTGTATGAATGTTTTGTTGACTGGTGCAAAAGGTATGTTAGCGGCGGATGTTAAAATCACCGCGCCGGAATCGGTTTCGCTGATTGAAACCGATCTGGAGGAACTCGATATAACTGATGCCGATGCTGTACTCGCGTTCTGCGACGACCATCATCCCGATTTGATTTTGAACTGCGCCGCGTATACTGCTGTTGATAATGCCGAGTCCAACTGCGAAACGGCATTCGCCATTAATGAACGCGGGCCCGCTAATCTTGCCGCCGCCTGTAGCCGGTTGTCAATTCCGTTCGTGCATGTCAGCACCGATTTTGTCTTCTTCGGGGACGGTTCCCATGAACTGTCTGAAGATGATCGTCCCGCTCCCCGCGGCGTTTATGCCGAAAGCAAGCGAGCCGGGGAAATTGCCATTGAACGCGCAGGCTGCCCCTGGCTGACGGTCAGGACATCCTGGCTGTATGGCCTGCGCGGAAAGAACTTTCCCGACACGATGCTCGGTCTGGCGGCTGAACGTGACCGGCTGACTGTCGTGCATGACCAGAAGGGGTCTCCAACCTACGCGTGCGACCTGGCACGCGCTTTATGGCAGCTTATAGAAAAGAATGCTCAGGGCTATGTCCATTTTTCCAACCGGGGTGTATGCTCTTGGTTTGATTTCGCGGTAGAAACGATCCGGCAGGCCAAAGACATCGGTTTGTTGTCCGCCGACCGCCATGTAGAGGTTGTTCCGGTTACGTCGGACGAATTCAAGCGGCCCGCTCCCCGCCCGGAGTATTCGGGCATGTCAACCGAGAAATTCACCCGGCTCACCGGGTGCCCGCCGCGTCTCTGGCAGGAAGCGTTGAAAGACTTTTTAACCGAAAAATATCGCGAACAATCAAAACAGCCATGCTAACCAGATCAGGTACTATTGTCGCCGTATGTATCAGTCGTGAACGTGGCGAACGCAAAAGTTCTGTCGCCAGTGCCGCCTGCCGCGTGGATTATGGCATTGAAGGCGATGCGCATGCCGGTCCGGGCATCCGGCAGGTGTCGTTTCTGGCCATGAAAGATATCCGCGAAATGGAAGCTCTCGGCATTGAACTCCAACCGGGAGATTTTGCCGAGAATATTATCGTGGACAGTGATGTTCTTGACGCTATCCAGCCCGGCGACATGCTGCAGGTAGAGGGTGGTCCAGCTTTTATTGTTACCCAGATCGGCAAGGACTGTCATAACGACAACTGCCCCATAAA
>CAZCLS010000333.1:1839-5227 GCA_964499565.1 uncultured bacterium | reverse complement strand
GCCGGGCTGGTGGTACTGGTGGTATTCGCGGTAATGAACGGAACCGCGATTCATATAGTCAGCTGCAGCATTTACGGTATGTCACTGGTGTTGATGTATTCCACCTCGACGTTGTACCACATGGCGCGCAGGCCGTCGCTGAAGAGAGTATTGAGGATACTGGACCATTCAGCGATATATATCCTGATAGCAGGTACCTACACGCCGTTCAGTCTGCTGGTACTGAAGGGCGGCTGGGGCTGGACGGTTTTCGGGATAGCCTGGGGTCTGGCAATAATTGGTCTGGCGCATAAAGCGCTTTTTATGGGGCGGTATCCGATTCTGTCGGTTTTGATTTATATTTGCATGGGATGGATAATTCTTGTTGCGGTTAAACCGTTATTTAATGTTTTTTATGGCTGGGGATTAACACTACTGGTTGCGGGCGGGATCGTGTATACGCTGGGGATAATTTTTTACGCGATGCGGAAAATGCCGTACAATCACGCTGTCTGGCATTTATTCGTGCTGGGTGGAAGCATCCTGCAATACTGCAGCCTGTTATTTTTTGTGATTATGAAAGGATAGGGATGATTCTCTTCACATTAACTCACATGCCGAATACAGGCACACCCTTCTCCAACTGATCCTGAATCCTGAACCCTGACAACGCAACTGTAGCCGGTCTCGGCGAGGCCGGTTTTTGACGGACGAGGCTGGTCACGAGAGCTATGTCGATGGAGTGCTGGTGTTTGGTGTGATCATTTTTGCAGAGAGAGACACCCGCTTCAGAGTCGCGGGTGCTACGTGCGGCCCACGGACATCGGCAATCGGTAATCAGTAATCAGTAATCGGACATCGGAACACAGTCGCCCGGGCGGAAACGGCCTTCCACACTATTTGTGTATTGTTGATGCAAGGTTTTTTGGGGAGATAAACGAGACACCCGCATGAGGACATGCGGGTGCTACTGTTTTATATGGCGGATGGCGGAGTTGTTTTGCGCCGGTACAGCATTGCGGCCGGCAGTAAAAGCAGCAGGAATCCTGTTGCCGGTTCGGGCACCATGAAATCGACATACATGCGGACGGATTCATAGCGCGGATCATTACTTTTCAGATACACGCTGGCGTAATGCACACGAGCTTCCAGGCCGTCGCCGTTAGCTGAGATAACGAGATTAGTCGTTCCGTGGGCTGCTAACGTTGCGTTAGAAGGCGAGGCGGTCAACCAGACCTGGCTGATCCGACTGACATAATAGCTTAAGGGATAGGAACCGCTATTCGTGATAATGACCGAATGCTGAGGGGTATTAAGATCGAGAAAAATGTTGGTATTCAACAACTCTAGCATCGGAACTTCCAGCAACAGGTCGGCAGTCATCGACAGGCTGTTGGCAGATATGTCGGTAATGGTTACACCGGTCATTACGCCGGCATAGGAATCACTGTTCGGGGATGAGCCGGGAGATAGGGACTTAGCGCTGGTATAAAAATCGCCTGCGTCTCCGCTGCCGCCCCGTTCAATTTCCTCTAAACCGTCCGCTTCCATCAGGCGCAGCAGTTTATGAGTTGAGTAAGAATTATTGTATTTGAAGCTAGTGCCGCCGGGCCAGGTGGGCGTGGCATCCACATGCCAGACCATGAGCCCGTTGCCGGGCAGCATCGAGCCGGAGTCGTTCAGGGTGCGATAGCGGTTCTGGACCATAAAATATTCATCGAAGGCCTGGCTTTCATCACTGACTTCGGGCATGATAACAGCCGCCTCGGGATACTGAGCGGAAGCCCGCAGTTGATAATCATACATGTTTGTCACAACATAGGTTGGTTCGATCCAACCTAGCATAAATTTACTGAAAGCATTATGGTCACCGCGATTGGCGTCCATCATATCGAGGCCGCCGACCCCGCCGTCCGGGCCGACATTACCATCATAATCATAATAATCCGGCAAGCCCAGCGCGTGACCGGTTTCGTGAATGACGACGGTAGGGCGGTCGGATTCCCACTGCCAGGAAAAGCTGTAGAAGCGGACACCATCACGGCTAAGGTTATCTGAAAAGAGCGACCACATATAGCCCCACCAGAAGGAAGCCCAGGGACCGGTCGGCCCGGTCCAGAACACGACAAAATAATCAATCTGCCCGTCGTTATTGTTATCAAACTGGCTATAATCGATAGAAGTGTCGTAAAAATCAACCGCTTCCTTGATTATTTCCAGGTTACAGTTATTGCCTTCACCGTAGGTATCGGTATACCAGGTACGGGAGTGAGACAAAGTATACCAGTCGAGAACAGTACCTTCGATAACGAGGTTACTGTAGGATGAGCGCATATAATACGACTTGAGGCTTTCGCGCGGATAATTAGCAGGATTACCGGTGCCTAAGACCATATTGGACATAGTCGCGTACGAAACTGAATGGGCATATTCGGGAAAATCGATCAGGAGAATCAAAACCTTGTTCGTGCCGCTGCTGGGCATACCCCAGAGCAGCTGTTCACCCATCAGATCCGAGTCAGGGCTTGAGACCGGCTGGCCGGCAAGCCGGGCAAGTTTTTCCCGCAAATGCTGCACCAGGTCGGGACGAGTCAGATGATTTCCGAAGCGGGCGGCATCCTGGACACGCTGTTCAAGCAGGCCTGCCTGCCGGAGTTGATCCAGTTCACCTGCCCGGGGCGGTTCAAGCGCTGGCAGTGAGACGGGTAGGAGCAAACACAGGAGCAGTGTGGCACAACACAGAAAAAATGAATGTGGAGCAGGTTTATTCATACAAAAATACAAGGTAGTTCTGCTCGAGCCCGTATTGTAAAATCGGTAAGAGCAGGGGTCGTTAAACAAAAAAACTCATAAGATCAAAACAATTCTCACGATACGCGCGGCACAAACCATGCCAAACAGGTAATTCGGTGGCTGAATAGTAGTATATGCCCGGGCCGGGTCAAGGTAGGGCTTTTATCCGTGCAATCAGCTCCGTGGTCGATAATCCCGCCACCTTAGGCATCAGGTAGAGCCGTCCGCCATTTTTCCGGATGGTCGGGGCCTCGATGCAGTCCTCGCCGTATTCGGCGCCGTTTACATGCACGGCCGGTTTGACAATCTCCAGAAACGGCATCGGTACCGTCTCGTCGAATATGTGGACATAGTCGACAACACTGAGCGCGGCAAGAATGCCGGCCCTCTGCTCCTGGGGGATAATCGGCCGGTCGGGATCCTTGTACTGTTTGATGGAGCTGTCGGAGTTCAAACCGACAATCAAGACATCACCCTGACGCCGGGCTTCCCGCAGAAAGCAGAGATGTCCGAAATGGAACAGGTCGAAACTGCCGTTGCAGGTAACAATTGACTTTCCCGCGGCGCGCAGGGCGTCACACAGCGTTTCCAGTTCATCCCGGGCAATAATTTTTTT
>CAZCLS010000333.1:0-1739 GCA_964499565.1 uncultured bacterium | reverse complement strand
GGAAGCATTGCATTATCTATAATAGATGCCTGTTTTAGTTTGCTGGACAATCTGTAACACGTAGAGGTATGCATCATGGAAAACGAAACGTTCCCGATCCCGCCAGAAGCAATTGAACCTAAAGTAATAGAACCGCAACCGGAACTGCGCGCAATCGCTCTATCAAAAGTACAGGCGCCGGCAATCGCCATGCTGGTCCTGTGGATTATTTCGATACTCTATGCTGTTGGCGGCGCGATTGCGCAAATGGTAGGAGTAACGTTTGGAACAATGCAGCAGATGCCGGAGGACATGCCGAATTTTGTAATACAAATGCAAGCACTAACGAAAAATCCAGCGGTCATCGCCAGCTCAACGTTCTTATCGGTCGGTATGGGCGTCGTCGCTATAATCGGCGCGATCAAAATGATGAAACTACAGTCATATGGCCTGGCAATGACCGCGGCGGTTCTGACGGTTATTCCCTGTTTCGGCGCGTGCTGCTGTTTCATCGGCATACCAATCGGTATCTGGGCCATGGTCGTGTTGAACAAAGATTATGTTAAAAACCAGTTTGCCTGAGAAGCATACAGAATAAAGGCATCATGAACCACAAAACGGACGGCAGATTCTGCCGTCCGTTTTTATGTTAGTTGTCAGGGTTCGGGGATGATGGATGATGGATGATGGAGCATTACAATTAAGGAGTCCACGCTTTAGCGTGATTAAAAAAGCCAGCCTGAAGGCTGTACTCCAACATCAGCCCTCAGCCCTCGGCCCACGGACATCGGACATCGGACATCGGTAACCGGAACACAGTCGCCCGTGTGGAACCGGCCTCCCACACTGACGGCTCACGGCCCACGGACATCGGACATCGGACATCGGACATCTGAAACCATAAATAATTTCGAGTTGTTCGTGGTAAAAAAAACTATTTGTGGTAATAGAATTTGCGATTTCGATACAAATATGGTACTATAGTAACGTGATATTAGTATATAGACATAATACTAACTATCATTTCCAACACTATTTTACATTCACAACAGCCATGGGAGAAACCATGAAATCATGCATCAAACTGTTCGGTATCGGACTGATAATCGCTAGCTTAAGCGCGACATTCAGTTTCGGCGCCGACATCACCTGGGTAGAAAAAGCGCAGAATCCGGCTTATTTCCCGTATAAAACCGGCTCTGCAAGTGATCTGGAAATGGATTTACCTGTACCCGTTGCTACGAACCGGGCTTTTGAAATATGCAGTGCGTATCAAGCTACTGATTATTTCTACACCAACCTTCCCATGTGGTCTGAGAATGATCCATTTTACGGTCAGGAAGGCTACTGGCCCTGTTATCGTGCAATTGGTATTTTTGCGAACGGCAATTATTATGTAGGTGGCGGGTCCGGGCCAAACAATAATTTAGCTGGTATTGTCGGTAATTATCGCGGTGCCACATACAATCTCGACCAGTTGGGATATCGCTGGCCGAGCAACAGTTATGGGCATGGATTCAGCTACAATCGTCAAGCTGGCTTTGCGATTTATAATCTGGCCGGTGATTCCTGGGTAGCCTGCAAATGGGATCAAACTGGACCGGTAGGATATAATATGCCTACAGGCGGCACACAATGGCCGCTGCGCGATATGGGCACACAAATCACCCCTAATCAAGCGTTTGCTTTCGATGTCGATGAAGACGGCACGGAAGAAATCTTCCTGCATGGCGGCTATCCGCACTGGGATGGGTACTGTG
>CAZCLS010000332.1:0-5252 GCA_964499565.1 uncultured bacterium | reverse complement strand
CGGCACCGCCGGCAGAAGAAATGTATGAACCGGAAACGTGGGCGAGTGACGGAGGCATAATGAGTGGACGACAATACCGCTGGGGAGGGAAGAGCGGGCGCGTGCTGGTGCCGGCAGATAAAGCGTATATTACGTTTCCTTTACTGATATCTAATCCGGAAACAAACGAGCGGCCGGTTACGGTGACACTATCATTAGCCGGGCTGACTGTAACGAACATACCCTGGAAGTACACAGGCTGGCATCAAATATGTTTATACGCGGGTGATTCGCGTTATGAAACGGCGAATGATGGTAAGATCAGCCTGGGAATTGCGGTAGACCGGACATGGCAGCCGCGAAAATACGGCATAGAGGATGACCGGGAGCTTGGTGCGGCGATCGGTCCTGTTTCGGGCACGAACAGCACAGGATTCTATGCCTGGGAAACCTGGCCGACCGGCTTCAGGTATCGCTGGGCTGGTTTGACGGCGAGTTGGAGCGCGGCAACAGACGAAAAGGGTAATGTAACACTACGATATCTGGTTGCTCATCCGGACATCGAGGCAAATCCGGTCAGAATGCGCGTGTATCTGGACGGGATACAGGCAGCTGAAGAACGGATTGTTCATCCGGATTGGCAGACGGTGACGGTATCGGGAGAAGCGGAACGGATATATGAAGTGCGGGTAGAAGTTGACCGCACGTATAAACCGTCCGCACACGGGCAGGCAGACGATAGGGAACTGGGATTCGCAATACAGTTTCCCTGATGAAACGATCAATTAAACATCAACACCATACACGATATATATGGCCAGGTATTTTACGCGCATAACTAAAGGAATAGTACTGATTCTTATAGGCGGGATCATAACAATGCTCTGGCTGCATTACGCTCCCGGCCCGGCCGGGAGAATGATGGAATATATTATTTACGGCATAGCCGGGGGATTATTCATTATAACGGCGCTGAGTCCGATAACCGGCTTGGCGCTGCTCAGCTTTCTGACGCCGACAATCAGCGCGATACCGCTCTATTACACCGGAGGGTACACTTATCCGATATTGATATTTACGGGGGCCGGATTTATATGCGGCTGGCTGGCGCATGAAATCATCCGGGGAGATACGGTGCCGTTTTTTCGCGGACAGGGTTGGCTGTACCTGTTGTTGATAGTAGTTCTGATAGCGACCGCGGCAAGTTTCACGCGTTATTATCCGTCATGGCTATGGGAGGCGCCGGCCTATTTAGCGCAGAAAGTCAATGTAAAAAACATGACCCGCCTGGAAGCGACCCGTTACATAGTGTTTGACGCAGCAAATATCCTGGTGGGAATAGGGATGATCCTGGCGGTATACCGGATACTGTACCGGCGGCATGCGCGCGGGAAGGGCGGTGTGGATTTGGTTGTATGGATGTTTCTGTTGGGCGGCATAGCGGCCGCTGCGGTAGCGATTTACCAGGGACACACGAATGTACGATTTCTTGCTAACGCGTCGTATTACTGGATCAGACTGAAGCGCGCCAACGGCACTTGTTCAGATCCGAACGCATTAGGGACACTGCTGGGATTGTGCATCAGCATCAGCATAATGAAATTATTCTTCCCCGGGTCATGGGAAGGTGTGCGGCAATTCTTATCAAGGATTATAATGGGTATTACTGTTGGATGCGTCTGGCTGGCGCGTTTGATATTCCGGCGCAAAGCGGCTCCGGAAAACCGGAAACAGGAAGCGGGTAATACAGGCACGATAACAGTGCTTGAAAAAGCGAGCGGGTTATTCTGGGGAATATTTCCGAGAGTTCTATGTCTGGCAGCTATCCTGATATATGGATTGGCTATATGGTATTCGGGGTCACGCAGCGGATTTCTGGCCATAGTGTTATCGATAGGCGGCACGGCGTTTGTAACGTTAGTCGTCCTAGACAAACTGCTGCGCAAAATCAGGGTGCCAACCGCTGTTCGCGCCGTAGTTTTTATTGGATGCATAGTGATAGGTATCGCGAGTGTTTACGCGATACCATGGGTTGTAGATACGATGGATAATAAGATAGCAATCACATCCGACAGTTCATCACTGGCGCGGCGGCTGAAACGGGATTTCAGGAAATACCGGCAGCAGAACGGACTGAAAGGGGTATTAAACGACCCGCGCCGGCGGCGATACTGGAAATACGCCGAGATTATGCTGAAAGACCAGCCCGTAACCGGCGTGGGTCAGGGGGCGTATGTGGTAGAGCTGATGAATTACGCCCGGGCGGAAGGTGAGGAACTCCACCGGGAGGACAACGCCTGCAATTATTATCTGCACCACAGCGCAGAATTGGGGATACCCGGGATAGCGGCGCTGCTATTGCTGTATGGAACATTGCTGGCTGGATTTATCAGAATCGGGCGGCGCTGGTACGCGCTTGAGCGGGCGGAACATCACCGGATACTCTCACAGATAGTGCCATACACTATATTTTTGATAATACTTATTTTCGGCGTGCATACATTCGCGCAGGAAGTCAATATCGGCTGGAGTATAGTAGTGGGCGTAATAGCCGCGACGCAGATGAGGATAATCGGGCCGCGCACACGGAACAGAATGCTGCTCAGGTATGGCGGAACAGCGTTACTGAGCATTATTATAGCATTCTATGCCTGGCAGGTAATGCGGGTTAACCGTGAGGGAAGAATGAACACCGAGCGTCGGCTGGCGATGTTCGGCATAGGAGGAGAGCTTGGCTGGTACAACTGGGAACGCTGGAGCGGAGTGCCTTTCAGACACCGCTGGATGGGGAAGCAGGCTTCCATGACGGTTCCGCGCAAGAATCTCATTCTGGGCATACCGATCGTGAGCAACGATCCGACTATCAGCAATAATCCTCAGAAAGTAACCTTTTATCTCGACGGAATAATTGCGAAAGAGTATATGCTGCGCACACCGGGGAAATGGGAACTGATAAGTTTTCCCGCTCCATACGCCGATCCGTTTATCAGGAATATAAAACCGCAGGTGACCGTACGCATAACAGTTGACCGAACCTGGGTACCGCTGGATACGACAGGTGAGAAGGATGTGCGGGAACTGGGGATCGTGGTTGGGGAATTCCGCTGGCGCGAGCCCAAAGGGATGATGGAAGGCTGGTATAAGCCGGAAGTGTGGGAAGGGAGCATACCGTACCGCTGGAGTACGGGATATGCCTGGCGCAAGATAGTGACAAGCACGAATCATTATATAGAAATACCGATGTACGCCTCGAACCTGCTTTTGAGCCGCTGGCCGGTTGATGCGGCGTTATATCTGAACAGCGAGTATCTGAGCACGGTAACATTCAACACGAAGCGCTGGAAAAACTACACCTTTCCCCTGCCGGAAGATATTAAACCTAATTCGACTAATATCCTTGAAATCATTCCCTCGCGCACCTGGGTGCCCAAACATTACGGCTTTGATGACAAGCGCGAGTTGGGAATAGCGGTTGGAGAAATCACCCTCGAGTAGTTCTATGACAGCGGTACAGCATTCACGAAATCCGACAGGGAAAAAAACGGTATCGGCGTTGATGCCGCGAATCGCGCGACTGCTGCGCGCGGGGAGCCGCACGCTGAGTGTGGCCGAATCATGCACAGCGGGAGGTTTGGGCTGGGCTCTTACCAGGGTTCCGGGCAGTTCCGATTATTTTGTTGGGGGAGTACAGGCGTACGCGGATTCGGTCAAGCGCGATATACTGGGAGTACCCGAAGATATTTTGCGAAAGCACGGAGCTGTCAGTAAAGAGACCGCGAAATTGATGGCGGAGCAGGTCCAGAGCATGTTCGGCACGACAATAGGCATAGCGATTACGGGTATAGCGGGACCCGGGGGCGGCACGCTGAAGAAACCGGTAGGAACGGTCTGGTTCGGGATAGCGGGGCCGGCGGGGAGCGGTGCGGAAGAGCGGCGGTTCGGGGGCAGGCGGGCGGGTATCCGGCGGCAGGCGGTAAGGCATGCCCTGGAAATGATAGAGGAATATTTGTATCGCGGAATTAGGGAGAGCGGTTGATTTTCCAAAAAGAGAGAAATTGACTATAATAGCATAGTAACACCTAATCAGGAATAAACCATTAAGGAGACCAATATGGCGAAATCAGAAAGTACCGATAAACAGAAAGCGCTGGATTCAGCCCTGGGCCAAATTGAAAAGCAGTTCGGTCAGGGATCCATCATGAAGCTCGGATCGGCGCATATACCGAGAATACCGGTAGTTCCGACGGGCGCGCTCACATTAGATATAGCTTTGGGCGTCGGTGGCATACCGAAAGGGCGGGTAACGGAGATTTACGGACCGGAATCATCGGGGAAAACGACACTGGCTCTTAGCCTGGTAGCGCGCGCGCAGCAGTTGGGTGGTGTCGCGGCATATATCGACGCGGAACACGCGATCGACCCGGCCTACGCGCGCCGGATCGGGGTAAATCTGGAAGACATGTTGATTTCGCAGCCGGACAGCGGAGAGGACGCATTGGGGATCGCGGAAGCGCTGGTGCGGTCGAACGCAGTCGATATAGTCGTGATAGATTCGGTAGCTGCGTTAGTGCCCAAAGCGGAAATTCAAGGAGAGATGGGCGATTCATTTGTAGGATTGCAGGCTCGATTGATGTCACAGGCATTACGCAAACTGACCTCGGTAATCGGGCGTTCAAAATGCGCGTGCATATTCATCAATCAAATCCGCGAAAAAATCGGCGTCATGTTTGGCAATCCGGAGACGACCAGTGGCGGGCGGGCATTGAAGTTCTACTCCTCGGTACGCCTGGATATCCGGCGCATAGCCACATTGAAAGACAATGAAGGCGTCAGCACAGGCATCCGGGCGCGAGTCAAGGTAGTCAAGAACAAAGTAGCGCCGCCATTCAAGGAAGGCGAATTCGACATCATGTATGACGAAGGCATATCAACCGAAGGGGCATTGCTGGACGTAGCGACGACATATGACATAGTGAGCAAGAAAGGCGCCTGGTTCAGCTTCGGCGAACAGCGTTTAGGTCAGGGGCGTGAAGCGGTCAGGGAACTGTTGAAGAACGACCCCGAGTTGTGTGAGAAGATTGACACGTTGGTCAAGGAAAAGCTGGGTTGGCTGGAAACTGAACCGGCCGCGCCCGCCGAGTAAGGGAATCCGCTATGGATACCGAACAGAAAAAGCCGCGTAAATCCGCCTGGGAAACAGCCTTAAAACTGCTTGCCGGGCGGGATTACTCGGCCAGTGAAATGCTGGCCCGGTTAGCACGGCGCGGATACAC
>CAZCLS010000331.1:0-5266 GCA_964499565.1 uncultured bacterium | reverse complement strand
TCATCATGTCAAGCGTATGACTGAACAGATGTTCTCCTCCTGACGCCGGGGACGAGGTACCGATCAATGTCATTGCTAAACCGCTATAGATCAGGGCGTCAAAGACGGCCTTGATACTTTCCGGATTCCTGTTCCTGACACCTTCGGGATGATCGGCATACAATGGTTCAATCGATGATATAATTTCGGCGCAGAAGGGGCAGAAATGGTCACCGAACACGATACTATTCATTTTCCAGTCGGTCACACTGATACATTTAGCCTGCAAATCCCCGAAGCCCGAAGCAGTCAGTTCATACGGTGCAGATTCGATCACTGACGGCACGGCATACACGCCCAAGGGCGCCCGGGCACGCACCAAAGCCTTGACCCCCGCTAACGTCGGCGCTACATTCGCCGCGGTATACCCGTTCATGGATGCAGCCGTCGCCGCGATCACGTAGCCTTTGTCACGTTCGAACGCCAGCCATTTGGTCAGGTCATTGATAACACCGCTGCCCACCGCCACAAAAAAATCCACCGCGGGTATATCATTGTTTAACAGTGCATACGTTCTGTCGTCACACACCGGTGAACCATGACGCCCGTCCGGCACAACCACCACCCTGACATCAAAACCGGCATCAGCCAGACATTGTTCAACGGCCGTTCCGGCCAGGGCATAGGTACGTTTATCAGCCAACAGGACTATCTCGCGCCCGGCCGATTCCCGCATAACAGCATCTGCCAGCCGGTGATACGCGTCATCAGAGTAAACAACCTCTTTAACCGGCACCGTATGGGTCTGCCCGCATTCACAGGCAAAGGAACTATGTAACAATCGATCGGGAGCAGGCATGATTAACCATTTTTTGTTGTCAGTTAGATTTTTGCCAACATCATATTTTCAAAGTTTGTTATACTATTAGTAACACTGTATACATTGTACCGAATAAAGAAAAAAACTGTAAGTACTCATTCATTCAGCTATCACCAATTAAAAGGCAGGGACGATGGAGGACTTTCACACCTTCGCACTTTCACACTGCTTTATCCATTAATCATTCACCTTTTGCATGCCTGAAAGCTGTCTGACAGTCGCTCACCGCGGCGCTTCCTTTGACGCGCCTGAAAACACCCTGGCTGCATTTCACCTGGCCTGGGAGCAGGGTGCTGATGCCATTGAAACTGATATCCATCTTACCCGTGACAGCAGAATCGTGTGTATGCATGACCCCACAACCCGGCGTACCTGCGGTGTCACACTTTCGGTCTCACAATCAACCTGTTCAGAGCTGCTGGCCTGCGATGCCGGTTCGTGGAAACATCCCCGCTATGCCGGAGAAAAAATTCCACTGCTGGAAGATGTTATCGCTACAATTCCCGCGCGAAAAAAAGTATATATTGAAGTGAAATGCGGTTTGGAAATAATCATTCCTTTACGCGCAGTTCTCTCCGCATCGCATCTTTCACCCGACCAGGCGATTATTATTTCAGCCCATCCCGCTGTCATTCATGCTGTAAAAACGGAGCTGCCCGAACACCAGGCCTATTTGATCGCCAATTTCAAACTGCCAGGCCGAACCTATGGTGCCTCGGCGGCGGATAGTGTCATTTCAATTCTCAGAAATTGCCAGGCGGACGGCCTGGACTGTTATGCCACACGCAGGATTACCACGCCATTTGTCGAACGATTACATAAGGCAGGTTTGTCATTGCATGTCTGGACAGTAGATGAAACAGACGCTGCCCGGTACTTTCTGGAACGTGGCGTTGATTCCATCACAACCAACCAGCCGGCACTCATTCGAAAATGGTTAATGGATAATGGCAGATGGAGTTGTCGGGGTTCGGGGTTCGGGGTTCAGTAATTTCATGCAGACTGATGTGGCTGCCGGCGAGTCCGGCGATTGACGGAAGAGCCGGTGGATGTGCTGCGTGTACTCGTGCCGGTTTGCACTTCACGGGCTCGTTCGTTCCTCTCTCCCGCAGCCACATTTTTTCGGAAGGTTCTTGCAGACTGATGTGGCTGCCGGCGAGTCCGGCTCTTGACGGAAGAGCCGGTGGATGTGCTGCGTGTACTCGTGCCGGTTTGCACTCCACGGGCTCGTTCGTTCCTCTCTCTCCCGCAGCCACATTTTTTCGGACGGTTCTTGAAGACTGATGTGGCTGCCGCAGTCCCCTTCACACCTTCACACTTTCACACCTTCACACTTTCCATCGCCGGAATGCCATCCCCACGATTCCGGCCAGCATGGCGCACACACCTGCCGGCTCCGGTATTACCATTCCTCCCGAAACCGTCACCGCGTAATGCTGGGGCAGCCAGATGTCGTGCCCGATTACTTTCAGCGTCCAGGTTCCCATCGCCGGATTGGCTACCCGGTAATGCTGGACATTATTTACCCGGTCATGCCCGTCAGCATAGGGATCCCGCATGATCGCCCGGATCATATACTCGCGGTTCGGCTGCGACCAAGATGTCCCGTTCCAGTGCCACGACCGGTCCGGCGCCCCTGTTGCTTTATAATACAGCCCGGGATATTGATCTTCCAGGCAGCGCAGTTCGATATAGAAGCTGCCGGATGTAATCGATATGTTCGGAATAAACGATTCATCCCAGTAGAATGAACAGCCTTGTTTATGGCCCGTATACAACAGTGTTCCCGGCTGACCGCGGAAGCCGTCGTCATCCCAAACCTTGATGTCATATTCAATTCCGGTCCCCATCCAGCCGATTTGTGCCAGAGCTCCCCAGATTCGCACGGGATAATAATCAGGTGTGAATTTAACCGCGAAGCCTTCACCGGCAGTATTGGTAATATACCCATCGGCATTATTCGCGTCATAGGATTTGATAAACCGGTAATCGCGTGGAAGCCCTTTATAAGGTTGGTCGCCGGGAGACGTAAGCAGGAAATCAAGGTCGTTAACCAACCCGCCATTGGCCGCCGGCGTTGCCGGTACATCACTCCACACTAACATTACGTGCAAGGGTACCGACGGGTCGTCCACCACAAATTCATGCTCGTTTGTTTCGCCGGTTACCAGGGCGCCCGGTCGGTCCCACCACAAGCGCACACTGGTTCCCGTGGGTGCAATAACATTCTGCACGTCTAACAGACCATATCCACACACCTGGTTGGGAACCGTTGAAGGTATTTCCAGATGATCAAGATCATATTGTCCCGGATACATCGATGCCGCGTTATTCAGCAGCAATGCTTTCACGAGTGCCGCGGACGGATTGGTTACACCGTATTCGTCGTTCAACCATTCGCGCACTAACGCCGCTGCGCCCGAAACCTGGGGTGCCGCCATGCTGGTGCCGCCGCTGTAAATATAATTGGTGTTGGGCGGGTAGGGTCCCCATAATGCTGTCGGGGAAGCTGCCCGTGACAGCGCGGAGGCGATATACGATCCCGGCGCGACAATATCCGGTTTTACCCGTAAATCGTCACACGGTCCCCGACTTGAGAACGCGCACATGCCCAGTTTATTGTCCGCCCGTCGGTCGGTCCTGATCGGATCGCGCGGATATTTAGACGAGTTCCAGATCGCCGTAATATCCGGCCGGATATTTTCCGAAGCTCCGACGGTAATGCAGTCTTTGGCCGTACCGGGCGCGCTGATTGAATCATAATCAATAACTCCCGCGCGTGTCCAGTGCGCATTATTCGGCTGGTTGCTGATGACATAATCCACGGCGTCATTTCCCGCGCTGAAGACTACGACCATATCATCCCATTTCGGCATCAGCGGATTGCCGACAAACGAATCGATTGTGCTGCTGAGGGTTGTATATGCACCGCGCACGCCGCCGCCCCAGCTGTCCTGATGCACGCGCGCGCCCTCATCCCAGGCCGGCAACAGCAGGTCTACCATCGAATCGGGTATGCCGTGCAACGCGCTGCCGGCATAGTTGCTTCCAACCGCCTGAAACATCAGTGACGCAAGCGGCGCCACACCGGCTAATGAATTAGTTGGTGTCAAAAGGACGTTTGCACCGGACAAGTATCCCGCTCCAAGCACCGACCCGGCGACATGCGTGCCGTGCCCGAAAACATCCTGGGCCCCGTCTCCGAACCAGTCGTCAATCCGGACGACCCGGGTCGTATTAGTCAGTTTAAAGGGAAAGCCGTAATACCAGTACCGGGTAAAATCGCGATGTATTACCTTGTTATCCGCGATGCCCACGTCAAGCCCGCTGTCGGCGACACATACTATTTCTCCAAGGCCCCGGTAGCCGGCGCTCCAGACCGGGCGCACGTTAATAATTTCTTCCCGGGCCCGGTCGTTGTGCGTGTGATACTCGGCGGCAGGTTCGATCCAGACCACCTCACTGAGCGCCGCGAGCTGCTCAACGGCAGAACCGGGTATTCTGACCCGGAAAAAATAATCACTATATTCACCACCGGCTTTTTTCAACACGACCGCGCCCGCTTCCGACAACTCTTCCTTCAGTCGATCCAGATCTGCACCACGGAAAAACTGTACTATTACCGTGCACTGGTCAGGCACCGCTTCCGTTGCATCAGGAACATACACATTGATACGTGGAATTGTGCCCGCAATTTTATACTCCGGACGGTAGCTGCCTGCCCAGCGCACGAATGGCAAGTCCGTTGCTGCAGCAACCGCCTGTTTTTCAGCGCGGACTAACAGGCAGTAGTTTTTAATATACTGCACGTCTTCACAGCCCAGCTCATTGAGCTGTGTGCGCCAGGCCGGTAACAGCGGACCGGCACACTGAATCAACCAGTATTCTTTTGCCGCGGACATCCGCATGGCTTCCGACTGCCTGGTCGCAAGCCGCTTATATTCATCTTTCTGGGAAGCAAGCTGAAGCGGATCGGCGGATATCGCCCGTAGAGAAATGGTGTAGTCGCGGATTTCAGCGCTGCACAGAGCACAGAGCACAAAACAGATAAGCAGGATTTTCATGGCACCCTCTTTGGTTACATGCTTCCCGTTTTACTGTCGGTTTACCCCGGCTGCCGGCAGTGTCAGGTTTACCTTCAGGTAGAATTGTCAGTAGTTTACCAGATATTAGTATAACACATTATAACCGGAGCAGGCAAGTATCAGGCCGGACGAAGAAGATTCAGCAAATTGCTTTCGGATTGCGGATCATGACATGTTTTTAGTGATTTTCCGTGATTGCCATGGGGAAATATATTGAAAATTCGAAGCGTATCTTTCTTCCACAAACAAAAAAACGCCAAGCTCTCGCTCCGCGTTCCATACCTGGCTCCGTCACCGAAACCGATTACCGATCACTGACTAC
>CAZCLS010000330.1:0-5272 GCA_964499565.1 uncultured bacterium | reverse complement strand
ATATTGTGCTTGGAACAGAAAGGACAAAAGGAACCCGTAACAAGGCACGCAACACCGACCGCGAAAACGCGGTCGGTTCGCTTAGCGTTAGTTGTATATGAATTATGACAGGTTGTTTGACATTTAATGCGATAATAATTATAATATAATTATGAATGCTTTGTATTTTGATTGGGACAATCAAAAAAATAAGAGCAATCAACGTAAGCACGATGTATCATTTGAAAAAGCACAAACCGTGTTTTATGATGAGAATGCATATGAATATTATGATATTGATCATTCCCATGGTGAGGATCGTTTTCTCTTATTGGGAGTAAGTGCCCGTATGAGATTAATATTGGTTTCATATGCCTATATTGCTGCCAAAGGACTTATCAAAATAATATCTGCCCGCAGGGCAACGAAGAACGAAGCTAAGGAATATGTAAGGTGAACAATATGAAAATAGAATATGATCTATCAAAAATGAAACGGCGGAAGAATCCGTATGCCATCCGCTTGAAGAAACAAGTTACCATTCGCCTGGATGAAGCGACGATAACATACTTTAAAAATTTGGCTGAGCATACAGGTATGCCGTATCAAAACCTAATAAATTTATACTTGCGGGAGTGTGCTGAACAAGAGCGCAAACTACACCTGAGCTGGAAATAAAAGCGTCTAACAATATACTACACTGGACGACAGTTATTGTTATTATTGTGTCGCCAGTGAGTTTTGTCCGTCGGGAGAAGAAAATGGCGATCAAACAGGCAATGCGGAATGAATTGGGCGATCTGGTGCGCAACTCGCGGCGTATTCATTTCGTTCCCGCGGCACTCGCTGTTGCCCCGTTCATCATCCTCATCGCGTTTCTGGCGTTTCCATTGCTCGAAACCAGAAACCTGGGCTACCCTTTCTTTCATCTCGCCTGCGCAATCGCGTTTGTCCTGTCCGGTGCCGGCGTTGTTGCATGGATTGCCGAGCAGCGGTTTCGTCTCGGGGTGGCCGCATGGATTTGCCTGTTCGTTCTTGCCGTTGAGTGCCTCAGTTTTCTGGCACTGCGCTTCGCGGGGGATTTCTACTGGGCATTCCAACGAGGGTATTTCTTGGATTAGATGGAGTCAGGAGCAGACCGAACATCACGCTGAACGGTATGGCGTACCGCCGCCCGTTAGCGTGGGCGTTCGATGAGACTGAAATGAACACAACAGCATCTATGGTTCTACTCTAAATTAATGCAGGCAGAAGATTTGGGCCTGCCAAAGTCCAGGCAGATATTGTATGGATATCACATCCTTCATCTTATAAAAAGGGGAATACTGTTCTGTATGATTGGAGTAAAACAAGACCAGAATTAGGCTGGGGGTCTCCATATATTTTGGGGAAAATATTTGCATACCCGGGAGATAAGATTGAAATAAATATTCATTATATTGTCGACCTGCGCAAGGAACATATTCCGTGGCGCAAATTGTTTAGAATATATAAAAACCCAATTGAAGCAGAAAGATTAAAGAATATGGTATACTAAATATCATTGCAACTGCTTTTTTGTTGTTGCTGAATTCAAATGTTAGCCACTGGGAAGTAGACTAGTCAATATACATTCATAAGGAGGCGAAGTGCTTGAAGCACCTCTTGCTAAATATAACAAAAACAAACACCGACAACCGAACCAAACTAAACAAAATAACCCAACAAGACACTACACCGGAAAGGAGGTCACTGTGTATAATCTGTACTCGAAATTTAATTATTGCACTGTTTTTCGGTGGTGGCTTGCCCTTGTCTTGATTTGCTGCGCCGCGACTTCCATTCACGCCCAGGAAACGACAGAAACCAACTCGGAGGTTGATGTTATGTTCGCAGGGACGCAGCAGGCTGCCAGCGATAAGCCCATAATTAAACCCATCCGAACGGACAGCCCGCGTGCCACGCTCGCATCTTTTCTTCGCCTCAGAGACGCGTTAGAAGAGACCTTGCAAACCTATAGGTCGAACAAATCCTCTGAGCTTGCCGAGAGAATACAGATGATTAGCGCCCAATTCCGTGCGCTGTACGACCTGTCCTCTGTTCCGCCATCGTCTCGCCGTACGATCGGAATCGACACAACTGCATATTTGCTCGACATCCTTGGGCGTATCGAATTGCCTAACCTTGAACG
Source organism: uncultured bacterium (assembly GCA_964499565.1). Lineage (GTDB taxonomy): Bacteria > Auribacterota > UBA3054 > UBA3054 > CAZCLS01 > CAZCLS01. The sequence goes on along the minus strand of CAZCLS010000330.1, from coordinate 3,123 downwards.
AGTTCCTGACGAAGAGGCCTACGACAGTGCTGTGTCACCCGCGAAATGGCGCATCCCTGACACCCCGATCTGGATCGTCCAGACCAGTCAGGGAGAGCGTGAGGGGGAGTTTCTGTTTGGCGAGAACACGGTTATTGCGGCACCGCGATTCTACGAAGGTATTAAAGATCTGCCTCTGCAAACGTCTTTGCCTATCATCAGCTGGCATAGCGCTATTCGCCAGATTACCGGACCGATGATCCCGGTGGAGGTGCTCAGAATCGTCCCGCAGAGTCTGCGCGACTTCTGGCTGGATACACCAAAATGGAAAGGCATTACGGTGGTTCTCATTAGTGTTCTCACAGCATTCCTGCTGTTCGTCTTTCACCGTGCGATCAACCGCCGCGAAATCGAAAATCGGTTCGTATTCCTGCTGCGTCGTGCCCTGACGCCAATTACGTGCCTCGTGGTGCTCTCGATCCTAAAGGGTTTCATTAACCACCAAATCATTGTTTTTGGCGACTTCTCGATCTTGGTTGACGATGTGGCAACCATTTTGATCAATGCCGGAACCGTCTGGCTTTTATGGCTGGTCATGCTCGCCATTACCGAGCGTATTGTCCAGGTGCGGGGTATCCCGGAAGACAGCTTCGATGCGCATCTCTGGCGCATTGGTGCCCGTACCATCGGAACCTTGGTCAGTGTGATGATCATCGGTAATGTAGCACAGAATCTGGGGCTGCCGCTCTATAGCGTTGTGGCTGGATTAGGTGTTGGCGGTTTGGCAGTCGCGCTTGCGATTCGCCCGACTCTTGAAAACCTGATCGGCGGCATCATACTCTATCTGGACCAGCCCGTGCGGATCGGGGATTTCTGCTCGTTCGGTGACAAAACCGGCACCGTCGAAAGTATCGGTGTGCGCACATCCAAGATCCGGGCGCTCGATCGCACGTTGATTACGATTCCCAACTCTGTCCTTGCAGATATGCAACTGATCAACTGGGCGAAATGCGATCGGATGCTGATCACCACGACCATCGGTCTACGCTACGAGACCGAAAATGATCAATTGCGCTATGTGCTTGTGAAGTTTCGCGAGATGCTCCATGCCCATCCTAAGATCGACTCCGAAACGGTGCGCGTGCGCTTCGCGGATTTTGGACAATCTTCCCTCGACATTGGTGTTCGGATATATGCACTGACCCGAGACTTCAACGAATACTACGCCATACGCGAAGACGTCTTGCTGCGAATGAGCGAAATAGTTAAAAATTCGGGAAGCAGCTTTGCCTTCCCTTCACAGACCCTCTACATGGGCCGCGACGACGGGCTTGACGTTGAGCGTGGCAAGACGGCTGCTAAAGAAGTTGAATCCTGGCGCAAAGCCGGCAAATTGCCGTTTCCAAGACTTGCTCCCGACAGAATTGAGCAACTCGGCGGTACTCTCGACTATCCGCCGATGGGCTCTGTCGATGCGGGCCCCATTGAGTCACAGGTGTGGGAGACGTCCGAAAGGCTCTCCGCCGAGCCGGATGACGAAGACGAGAGCGATCGAGAGCCGCAATCGCAAAAAAGGGGAGATGATTCATAGGGTTAAAGAGATGATACTCAAATCATATCATCACTTTCCTTCGGTCTTGGTTCGTAGATTAAAAGAAAGTATCATGTTACTGGGTCTGGAGGAAAGAACCTTTATCGAGAAAGATCAGCCAGACGTAGAAGTCAGTAATTTGGTTTCGCGGTAAATCTGCAGTAAAGGTGCGCAATTAGCATTATGCCAAATCATTTTCACGGTAATATACACATTAAGAACGGAACCAGCCGACGGGAGGACGCAAGGCCCTCCCCTACATTATCGGAATTCTGCTACAATATGGCAGAGATCTTTTCATGACCATATAATCAGAAATGAGCGTTCTTTAAACGCGATACGAGAATATATTTTAGACAATCCTGTTAACTGGGAAGATGATATTGATGACCTAATCAAACCCTAACCAAATACTACAGCAGTCGACGACGAATGAGTAGTTCTGGCCGCTGCTGAGCGTAATCCGTTGGCCGAAGAAACCATTAAATAGAGGAATAGGAAATGATCCCAGAGAAAATGCAGGAACTTATGACAAAAGACGGCGTGGTATCAATCGCTACGCTGGGCGAAGACGGAATACACATGGTCAACACATGGAATAGCTACCTCAAAGTGTCAGAGGATGATCGACTGTTTATTCCTGCCGGTTACATGCACAAGACAGAGACCAATATCGCTCACAATCCGAATGTGGTAATCACAATGGCAAGCAGTAACGTTAAAGGATTACATGGTGCGGGCGCTGGATTTCTCATCAAGGGAAAGGCACGCTTCATTACGTCTGGCCCTGACTTTGATTTTATGAAAGCAAAGTACGAATGGATACGAGCGACTTTAGCTGTCACAATCGAATCAGCAACACAGACCTGGTAGTTGAAAGGTTTTAGAAGGAATTCACTTACAGAAGTCGAACAAAATTCTTCGGCAGACCTTGGCGAATGCTTGGTTAATGCCGGGCTGGTGAGTTGAATCCGTTAGACGAATAAAATTCAAGGATTTATGATATAATATTATTATGAAAGTTATCCGTAATCAAACAAAACTGGTAAGAATATCCAAAGAGGAAGAAACCTATGTAAACGCTTCTGCCGCAGAGCGAATTTCGTTTATATGGGAATTAACCGCTGAAATCTGGTCGCTTAAAGGTTCAGAATATGTTGAACGACGATTACCGAGAAATGTTACAAATCTTACTCGGCAATGAGGTACGGTTTCTCATTATCGGGGCATATGCATTAGGTGCATACGGCTACCCGCGCGCAACTGGTGATTTTGACATATGGGTTGAACCCGAAACAGTCAATTCGCAAAGGATTTTTTCTTCTCTTGCAGAATTTGGTGCTATGCTATCCGGCATTTCTGATGCAACCTTTACAGAAGAAGGCATTGTATATCAAATCGGCATTGCTCCACGACGTATCGACATCATCACCAGCATTGACGGTGTAGACTTCACCCAAGCGTATGCCAATAAGGAATGGATAGAAGTCGAAGACCTTAAAATCCCCTTCATTTCTAAAAATGATCTAATTAAAAACAAACGTTCAACAGGA
>CAZCLS010000329.1:0-5285 GCA_964499565.1 uncultured bacterium | reverse complement strand
GGGCAGGGTATCGCCAGGCATGGCATCCGGACCATAGAGATAACTTTCCTGCACATCGCCAACCGGGCGGGCTTCTTCATAGAGGCGGTATTCATTCAGGCCGCCATGGAAAAGGAATTCATGTTCCCACATCGGGCACTGTCCGATAAACGCGCGCGTACCGCCCGGACCCCATACGAAGGTCGTATCGGTAAGGGCATTTGTTGTTAGAACGCCGTTTTGATAGATTCTAAGGTCTTTGCCCTGAATTGTGACCACAAAGTGCCGTTCCTGATCAATGGACGGCGTGGGGATATTCAGGTCAAGGTAATTATTAATGAAGAAGCGTTCGTTGGCTCTCGTGCCACCGCAGGGAGCCAGTGCTAATCTCTGGCCGTTTTCGAGCCAGGTTATGACGCTGTACCCGCCGTTGGGTGTCTGTGGAGTGCACCAGAACTCTACTGTCAGGGCATCATAGTCCTGGACCGTCTGCAGCGGCAGGTTTACATACGGTGTCGTGGCACTGTTGTTGTTATTTGTACCGGGGAACCAGGCCGATCCGTTTTCCACCAGAAGACTGTTCATGTAGGTGCCGGTGGCATTGCCGATGCTGTCATAGGCGGCGTCATCGCTTTCGGGGCTGTTGAAGCTGTAGCGGTGACGCAGTGACGGAATCGTCGGTATAGTCGTCGACTGGAGATGAAACGTGATTGTCGGCATGCTGTCGGCCGAGACCGTGAATGTCGCCTGTTCCGGCACACGGATAGGGCCGTTGGCACTATAATTAATGGTGAAATTATTGCTGCTTCCGGCGGCAATACTGGAAGGCAGCGTTTCACTGCCGGCCATGAAGTTGGCGCTGCCGGCTGTGCGGGTCAGGAGAATGGTATTAGCCGGCTGGTCGCTGATGGACAATGAAAGCGTAACCATACCGGTCGAGGCTTGAATGAATGTGCCCATATCGTAGGGAGAAAGAGCAGTGCCGCTGCCGGTGGCTCCATCAACCAGGACGACAACACCGAGCGGGATGCTGGTATCGCGTGCCAGGCCCTGAGATCCGGCGCTGTACGGGCTCCAACCGATGTTGTTTTGAGCGCGGACAAAGTAATAATATACCGTGCCGGGTACAGCCGTCATATCGCTGAAGCTTGTTGTTGTTTCAGTTGTTGTCAGCTCGGTCAGCGGATCATTCGTAGAGCCGGAAACATTGCGATACACGCCATAGGCGGTCGCGCTGACTACACTATCCCAGGTAACGTCGACCCGGTTGGTGTACGTGCCGTAGGTAGCCTGCACATTCTGAGGCGCGGGCGGTTCTGCAACCGTTAAACAGGCGATCACGCCGCCTTCGTTTTCGACGATGACATTGCCATTCGGCAGCAGGGTCGGCCAGGAAAAACTGGTAGGCGTGTTACCGGCGAACGGAACCGACCAGATTACCTCGCCGGCAGTGCCGTTATCGAGAATACCTTTAGCAACGGGAGCACTGCCGCCATCGAAGACACTGATAATAACGCCACCCGCTCCGACAACACAACCGGCGCGGGAATCACCGCAGGCCAGTTCCCATTTGAGCGAACCGTCGGCGGTATTCAAGGCGGTCAGTCCAGTGCCTGTGGCGCCTTCGCCGCTGCGGCGGGTGCAATACAAGGTCGTGCCATCGGCGCTGAATGCATAGCCCCCGCCATGCCAGGCGTAATCCATGCCGAAGTCATATATCCAGCGAATAGCGCCGGCGGGCGTGAAGCTGACGACGACGTCATTATCTGCCTGGTTGGTCAGGCCGTCCAGGCCAACGTAAAGATTACCGGCCGCATCGATGATCGGGCATTTTTCATCACGCCATTTCGTGATGGGGGCGAAAGAGTTCTTCCAAAGCGTAGCACCGGTGGAGGCATTAACCGCGATGACATCGCTTTCGGTAGTGTAATAGACAACATCTTGAGCAAGGTTGAGTGTGGGGCCATTACCGCGCCAGTCCATGGTGGCATTAGTCGCCTGATTCTGCCAGATGACGGCGCCGGTTTCGGCCGAGAGGCAGAACAGGCCGCCGACATGCGTTTCGTTAGTAGATACCACTACTGATTCGGCGCTGAGGTAAAGTTTGCCGTTATTGAGCATAATACCGCCGGAAGCGGCGCCGGCATTCAGGTTAGTACTCCAGAGAATAGTTCCGTCAGCTTTGTTGACGGCATAGACATACCCGGCATAATCAGAAGCGAAGACGGTATCGACCGACAAAGCGGGAGTACCGTTGGCCCAATCAGCAAAATCGGCACCCCAGACATTCGCGCCGGTAGCGATATCGATGGCAATCAAGTCATAGCTGCTGCCGGAACCGGGATCGACAGAGATATAAAAATAATTGGAGTCCGAGACACCGCTGCCCCAGATACCCATGCCGACCTGCCAGGTATTAGTCCACAGGATTCGGGCGGAGGTCAGAGCGGTACCACCGGTATAGAATCCCTGGCGTTGTTCGTTATTACCGTTCAGCGGCCATGGTTTGGTGGAAAGTTCGGAATTGATTGCCATGGCGATAGCTGCCACTGACAGAATCAGAATAATGAGACGTTTCATTACGATACTTCCTATATGGTTAGATGATGTTAATACGAACACCGCAAATCCCTGCTCATGGATAGCAGCCGGGATAAACAGCGGACAATAGCACAAAATTATTTTAATATAAAAAACGGCAATATGAAATGTCTGAAATAATCATATTCATATCCGATATTATCACTAGCCGGGCTCTTCCGGTTGACATTGTCAGCGCCAATCGGCATAATAATAAAAAAAAGAAAATAACCAGAGAAAAAGGTCAAACTCCATGAAGCAAACAAGTACGTTCCAGACATTGTACCTGACATCCTGTCTGAGCGGCATGCTGTTTTTTGTGTACAGCAATGAACTGCAAAGCGCTGAACAAATGAAACCGGGCGGCAAGCCGGACTCGACAATACAGTTGAGTGTCAAGCCGGAAACAGAACGCTATACTGTGCTGGGCATGGGCGGCAACTATGTTTTCGGAGGTGTTACGGGACCGATTGCCAAACATACCTTAGCCACGATTCCGCTGACCTATTCACGCACACAGATGGTGCTGCAGAATTTAAACGATTTTTCCGGCGCGACGAATCTTGACGCGGCGGCACGGGCGGCGATTGCAGAACGTGACCAGCCCGGCACGGCACTCGGCAAGGCATTAGTCATCGAGCGTGAACTTGCGCGGCGGAAGATTCCATCTCTGATCAGCGTCTGGCGCGTGCCGGACTGGATGCTGGATACGACAACGCGACGGAATGCGAGCCTGATAGCGGAAGAAAAATGGCCGGCATTAATTGCAGCCGTCAGACAATACCTGATATATATCCGTGAAACCTGCGGTAGCGAGCCGGTGGCATTTTCATTCAACGAGCCGGACACGGGTGTGCACGTGAAATTCAGCGCCGAGCAGCACCGCGACGCAATCAAAAAGATCGGCGCTGGATTAGCTGCGAAGAAGCTGAAAACAAAAATGGTGCTGGGCGACTTGAATCACGCTGCTCATTCGATCAAGTATCTCAGACCGGCTGTGGCCGATCCGGAAGCGATGAAACATGTTGGTATCATTTCATTCCATTCCTGGGGTGGAGCCGACCCGGACGAATACGCGGAATGGCCGGCCTTAGCCCGCCGGCTGAATCTGCCGCTGATGGTAGGAGAAGCCGGACCGAATTCGAGGGCGCTGAAAGACGGCACATTAAAGACGTCCAGACTGGCGCTGGCGGAGATGGACCAGTACCAGGAAATGCTGCTGTATGCCTGTCCCCAGGCGATTATCCACTGGGAATACACTGCTGATTTCAGACTCCTGGATGAAGACCCGGCTGTTCCCGGCCGGTTGGAGCCCAATTTCCGCTATGCGCTGCAGAAGCACTGGGTAACGTTTATTCCCGCTGGCAGTATGGCACTGGAAACAATTGGCAGCACGGGCAATGTTTATTTTACGGCATTTGCCTTTCCGCAGGATAGTAAACGCGGGTACAGTTTGTTTATTACAAACTCTGGAAACGAACCTAAGCAGGTGATGGTGACGGGGATGCCGGATGAGGTGCATGACCTTAATGTCGTATGCTCGTCCATGCAGAAGTTTTTTACAATTGGAAAACCGTTGAAGAAAACACGCTCTGGATTTTCAGTTGATGTGCCGGCACAGTCGATTATGACATTGACGACGGCGGATGCGGGGGCGATATTGGAACCCAGGTAGCGGCTGTTGGAGTCCAGCCTTCAGGCTGATTTTCAATTCAAACTCCTTTTCTTCAACATTTTGAAAATAGAATGTTTTATGGTATAGTGTATATATATGTTCTTGTACAGACAGCATGTTGTCATTGTCGATGAAGTGAGGCAATGTAATATTTTATTTTGGAGTTCCGCCGTTGAAACACATCACGATCTTTTTTTATCTTTTTTTCCTGACACACGCCCTCATTGCGGCCGATAAAATATCAATTTCATTCGTCGGGCCGGATAGTATCCATATCGCCTATGAAGTCGGTCAGCACAGTGAGCCGGTCTGGCTGGCGGAAGACTACAGCGGTTTCACGCAAATCATGCAGGTCAGCGGCAAGGGAACGTACCGGTTTGAACCGCCCGCCAACGGAGATTACCGGTTTGTGCTCTGCACAAATGGAATAGCCTGGGTAAACCTGGCCATCACATCCTATGATTTCCAAGGTGACCAGCTATGGGGTTATATGCGTTATGACGAAGAAATCAACCAGACCGAACCGACAATAAGTTCAGGGACAATAATCGTGCCCGAGAGCATTACTTTATCTCTCAAGCGCTGCAGCCTTGACAACGACGGCTGGATACTCAGGGATTTCATTGTCAGCGGCACTCTTGAAGTTACGGCGAATGTCAGGTATACCAATCCATCCTGGGTTGAATACCACATCTACAGCTTTCAGAGTCTGGCGGGATGCGTCGGCGGGGAATTCCATTTCAAAGACGGCAGCGGCGGTTCAGCGCTAACCGGTGGAACTAACACGACACTGTTTGCGAATGAACTGCTGACGTTAACCGGCGTGCAGTCAGCGGTGTTGAATTGCGGTGATGGCGGTTATGTAATGGCAGACGGCTGCATATTTAATAGCTGTGCCGTAACGGGAGAAAACGCGGCGGTATCCCTGAATGACTCAACCATTGCCGGACCGTGCAATGTCACGAAGAATGCGACGGTCACGGCAGACAACGGTGTGTTTGGATCAGTGTATCTGAAAGACTCGGCCACGTTCACCAGCACGCAGGGGTCT
>CAZCLS010000328.1:0-5297 GCA_964499565.1 uncultured bacterium | reverse complement strand
GCGCGTTGCGCCGCACGAACGGTAAAACACCACGCGCCTACCGGGCTGAAAAGCTTTAAATATCACATCCAACGCGCTGATGAGCTGTTGGAGTCCAGCCTTCAGGCTGCTTTTTATATTGGTGGCCGGCGGGAAGAGGCTATCTCATAACTGGAACTAATGTGACCGCCGGAGATCCGGCAGTTGCCCGAGAGCCGGTGGATAGTTGGTACTATGTGCATGTGAGCACGATGCATTATCCTCAGTATGAAACCGGACTCAGCGAGTCCGGCTACAGACATGTGCAGGTTGCCGCTGGGCCTATTTCCACCATTTCGTGTGGATGTCCGCTTTGCCCACTATTCCTTTGCCCGGCTTCAACCGGTAATCAAATTTTGCCTTCCGGGTCTCGTCACCTTTGAAAACGTAATCAGTATTGCAGACTACCGCTATCACGACGTTATTCTTAACCGGTTTGTTCAGATTCAGCGTGCAAATGCCGTTTGTAACCGGCTTGCTGTAGACTACCGACCCATCCTCAGCCCGATAAACCAACTGACAGCTCATATTTTCGCCCTTGGGTTGGAAATCCAGACTGATCGATCCGGTGCCGGTAACCTTCAAAGGAATCTGGTTAGCACCCGACCAGCCTGGCAGCGTGCGTTCCTCAGGAGTAAGTGTACGGGTTTTTTTATCATACGCTGCGGCTACATAACAGGTGGCAGTCCAAGCCTGACAATCGATCCAGACCGGGGGATATTCGGGTTTAACCGTAATGCCCCATTTGAAGTCCAGCAACTGTTTGTACGCCGGTGCCCATTTCCCGAAATCGCACATAGCCTGGCGCCCGCGGAATTCGGTTATCAGACGCCTGGTCTGGGCTTCGCCAAGCCCGCCCTCTGCTGTTGCTATACCTTCCAACACCCGCTCTTTACAGTTCTGCCAAATCCAGGCGATACTGCCTTTCGATACGTTTTCTCCCATAAAATGCGCGAATGACTCGCCATATTGCGTTCCGCCCAGCAAGGTGCGCCAGGTGCATAACTGCTTGCCGTCTTCATACCGGTTTACTCCTTCGGCAGACGGGCCCCCGAAACTGCCGTCCTGCAGCCAGCCGCTGTAGCATTCGATCGGCATGAAGGGTGCGATCATCGCTCCCGCGCTCAGCCAGCCCATACTGGAATAATCACCGGATTTATTCGATTCCATGGTAGACTGCAGCCAGGTGTTGCCGCCTTCATGAAACCAACCCGCTTTCTTGCAGCCCGGCATGTCGGCCAGGATCGCGTGAATGCCTTCGTGAATACACGCGCCCATTTGCATCTCGCGGTCTTTGTAGGTGCAGGCCGGGTCATAGGAGTAAACGGGATAATACGATATAATGACCATCGGCCAATCTTCACCTTTATAATGCACACTGCCCATCCAGCCGCCCAGGTCCGTGTTGGAGGCGTGGTCGGTGCTTAAGCCGGAGCCGAACAGGTAAATAGTGCTGAAATACCCGTTCTTAATCCGTTTATCCGGCGGCCAGCCCATTACATCGCGGATATAGGCAAAATCCTTGTTATAGCGCTCAAGCATGGGTTTCCATGCCGCAGCCGTAACCAGGTCATTTTTATTGGTGCCATAACGGAAACACCACCAGCCTGACGTTACTGTTCCGGCTACTCCCGTGGTATCGTCCAGAACTTTTGTGGGCGCTTTCAGGTTTGGATATTCATCTCTGAAATTATAGTTCAGATCAGGACTGTATGGAGGCCAGGTGTATGAATTATCTGGAAGGTTCACACTCGCCTTAGCGTCTTCCAAAACGGTGCTTTGTACCGTCGTTGTGTTCTCCGATGTTTCCTTCTGTGCCGTAGCGGCAAGGCCAATCAGGGTTGCCAGAACTATGAAAGCCATAGCGCTGAATCCTATTACTTTTACTGATTTGCGTGTCATGTTCATCGTGGTTTCTCCTTGTATTCGAAATAATCAAAAATCAGCCCGAGTACTCCGGCTGGCATTGTTCATCTACTCTTCCCTGGCGCTTTGCGCCGGGCCGATGCCGACCGGAGCGTTGAATGAATCCAACTCGTCGGACGGCCGGTAGCCTTCCTGGTTCGTCAGCAGCAGCCGGTCCAGCATCGTGCCGTCCTCGCGCATCCACAGAGTCAGCACATGCACTCCCGCTTCCGTTACCGTGATAGGCTGATTGTACTTCACCCAGCGGAATTTGTTGACTCCCATGTCAATGTACGGCGCCTGGTTGTTTACCAGGTAATCAAACGCTATGTTAACGCTGTCTCCGCGCCAGTGCGGTCCACTGGCCCTCAGCCACAGCCAGTACCTGCCCGGCTTCGCCAGCTTTATATAATAATCCATGCGCGGCCCGAAGAACGGTGTGTACTGAATCCCCGTGTCCGGCAGGCCCATCATGGCGGTTTCAGCTTTCGTGCAATTGGTGATGCCCGTGACTACTTCCCATGTGTACGGTTCCGGTCCATCGATCTTCGTCGTGTACTGCTCGGCTTCAAATACTACCGTTCCGGCCTCGTTGTCATCCTGACGGTATAACGGCGGGTTGTCCCATTGTATTGTCGTGCGCGGAGCCGGTTTGGTTTCATTGCCATTCACATCTCGCGCCCTGAATTCATATGCATATGCAACCCCTTCTTTCAGATTCGTCACTATGAATGTCGGTTCCTTCTGCCAGTCACTGCTCATACCGCCCGGATTGCCACTCGTTTCCGTAAACTTGTACTCGACGATGCCACGCGGATCGCTGGCTTCTACCGCGTGCATGACCACCGTGTCCGGACTTGGCATCTCAGGGGCGAACAGCCATTCGGATGGATTCGGTGTCGGAGCCACTTTGTCTATCAACGCCAGATCATAGATCGTGAAATTGTCTATGCAGCCCTTGAAATATCCGCCCGTGATACCCCGGCCCAGATAACAGACTGATGCCCGCATATCATCCGGATTGAACCTGAAATGATCATTACGCGCTACCTCTTTGCCGTTAATCAGCAGCGTTGCCAGATTCTCGCCCAGCATCAGCTGCACATTCACCCATTGTCCCGTCGACAGCGCTTCCGGTGCGCTGACTGTTTGGGTCTTGCCGTTAATCGTTATGCTGAATGATAGTTTGCCCTCGTCATCACTCGCGCTCAAAACCGCCTGTTCTCCTTTTAGTCCTTCACAGGCAAATAGTGTCGCACCCGGGTTGCCTTCCCAGTATACATCGGCGCTGATCGTTATGTCGCGCATATCGGCCACGTCCGGCTGCAGCTCGACAAACTGACTCTTGCCGTCCAGTACCAGCACATTACTCGCCGAACCGTTAACCTGGCGTTGTTCTACCGTTGGGTTGCCAACTAAATACCCCCAGGTTACCCCGTACTCGTCCCAGGCCAGATAGGGATGATTCGTTTCAAAGGTATACTGGCAGTAAATCCCTCCGAACTCTTCATCGACTTCTCCTTCATTTTTGCCCGTGCCCCAGCTCCAGGTAAACCAGCACCCTTTATTAATGTCATTCGCCTTGGCGTAATGCCCGTCTAATATCGCCGTGCCGCGTATGATCCCTCCGTACGCGGAAGAATTTCCTTTTATGGTGACATTACCGGATACTTTCGTACTGTTACCCATGACCGCCGCGTTTTCAAGTACTTTCGCGTCACCGCTGATCTCGCAGCCGCCGCTCACGACCGCGCGGCCTCTGATCTTGGCATTGCCCCGCACCATCGTGTCCGGCTTCACCATGGCAAAATCACTCACGATGGCGTTGTCTTTTACAGTGCCGGATACTACCGCGTAATCTTCGATGCGGGCGTTGCCCAGCACCTGCGCGTTGCTCAAGACCATCGCGTGCGGCCCGACATACGCCGTGCTGTCCACGGTCGCCGTGTCGGCTACAAATCCTCCCCCATTCGAATGCGGTTTGCCCGGCACATCCGGCTTCGCGCGTTTCAACACCTCGCGCGGTGAGGCCCCCGTCAGCTTGACCCGGAAGGGAAACTGATGCCAGTCGGGCGAGCGGTAATTGCCGCATGTGCCCAACGCCGCGATCTTTGTTGGTGTCGCCGCGACCACTAAATACACTTCCTTGTCGTCCTTTTTCAACGGGAATGTCATTTCGCCTTCATTCCACACATCAGAATAGCGCGGCGTGCCGTCGGCCTGCACCGCCACGAAACTCGCGCTCCAGTGTGAGCCGCGCTCGGGATTCAGATACCCCTGCAGATCGGCAGTCACCGTGTCCCCTTCGATCGTCAGAGGACAGATGTTGAAACCCCATTGCAGCGGAGCGATAGCCCGCGGCACTCTGTACCAGCCCGGCTGGTACGCGATCGGTTCAAGAACTGTTCGATACAAATTCAAATCAACCTTTTCCGCTCCCTTCACATAAGCCTCGCGGTTGTTCGCAAAATCCCAGGTGATAAACCGTCGGGCCATCTTCACGCATTCGTCCCTGAACGGTGTCGAGGGGTCCGGATCGATCAGTTCACCCGTAATCCAGGGATATTTCCGTTCGCTGTTCTTGTCAGCGCGCGCGTTCCACATTTTCGTGATAAATAACGGCCCGTATTCCGGCGTCTCGCTCAAATGGTCGAATATCTGCCAGGTGTGATAGTAGTTCCGCCCGTTGCCCGGAAACAGATGTCCGCTAGGTATAAATACTCCCACCGGCTCTTCCTCCAGCGGATAAGCCATACGCGGCAGCCAGCTGGTGTGCACCTCCCAGAAATTTCCTTCCATCGGATTCAGTTGATGACCCTGAGTGCCGTGCCCTAACTCATGTCCGCTGAAGCGGCCCGGGCCGGCTATGGCAAAACCGAAGCCGCGGCCCGACCAGCCCATCCAGCCGCCTCCGCCTTCCAGGTTCCAATCGTTGCCGATCGGTATCAGATACTTCTTGCCGTCTCCGCGCAGTTCAGCGTTAGCCGAAACGATCGGCATGTGATAGCCTAACTGTTCATACACGTCAAAATGATGCTCGGCCTCTTCAAGCTGAGTTGGCAGGCGATCCTTCATCACGTTCCGTTCGTCCTTGGCCGGTTCCCAGGTGCTGCGGAAATGTTTCGAGTACCTCGTCTCGAATTGCGGCTGGTCAGGATTCCCGAAATGCCCGTCGTCGGGCGTAGCCGGATCGATGTTCACAAATAATTTCGTGCCCAGCGGTACTCCTCCTTGTATATTGTGTTTCAGTTGCTTCGCCGACAATGCGTCGCTATGAACGCGAAGCGCAGCGATCGCCCCTTTCAATTTGTCGCCGACTGTTATCTGGCCGGGTTTCATCACAGGAGCCAGAGCAGTCCTGATTTTTTTGCCAT
>CAZCLS010000327.1:0-5304 GCA_964499565.1 uncultured bacterium | reverse complement strand
GCAAATCAGTGTTACTGACAAACGGTTTGCATATGCAGCGCGCTTTCCAGGTGTAAGCCTTGCCGACTTCCCAGTCACGCATCAAAACATAAAAATCCCAGGCCGGCAAGCCCTGCCCGCCACCGCCTGACGGCGACTGGCTGAAACGCACGGTTTGATTCGATGACCAGGAATCCATGTCAAACATCATTACCCAGATCAGGTCATCCTTGTGCCCGAAAAAGAAGGGATAACTGAAAGTATACGGAGACAGGTTCTTGCCAAGTCCCGGCCAGTTTTCCCGCGACAGCTTCTCCCACCCGCTGTCCTCCCAGGCCGGCAGATGGGTCGACCAGACATCATGAGCAGGTGAATACGCCGCGATCCAGGCCGGCGGTTCATCAGGTTCGGCCGTGTAGCGTCCGGCGAAATTCATCGAGCTGTTGGCAGTGCCATTGATGTATGAGGCCCAGAACATGCCGAAATATTCACCCGCGAACGTATTGCTGCGCGGTATGCATGTAAATTCTATATCAATATAGTGCGGCGGCACAACCGTGAACTTCGTCATGCTTTCCAGCTTCCATCTCGAATCCGCCGCAGACCGGTACAAACCCACCGAGTTGGGCTCGAAACGCCACAACGTCATCTTCCCCGACCTGGGTTCAAAACCCGACTTCTTCTCATCAAATATATGCTCAAAATTTACACCGGAGTAAAATGGAATAAACATGGTTTTTGACTGACCGTTATATGTCAGATGCGAAATACCGTTATACCCGTAGCAATGGCTGTTCGGTCCGTACTCATTATTGATAATATCGGCTTCTATCTTCCCGGCTTTCAGAGTCACCCAGTTGTTCGTAAGCAGGCGTGCTCCGCGGGTGAGCATGTCCACGGAAGTCCCGGACGCGGCGCCCTCGCCTGTGACGGTACATGCCAGCAACATAATAAACATCCCGGTAATTCCGGTGATATAAATCATATTGGTTTTATACATGTTCATTGCGTTACCTTTTTATATGTTATGCCTTCGACGATGTTCCGGCAACCGGCCGTTTCGTTTTCCGGATATCTTCCAGGTGCGCCAGCACCTGCGCCTCCAGGGAAGATACTATTTCAGGATGGCTTTCGGCAACATCAGTCTTCTCACCAATATCGGTCTGCAAGTCATATAATGAATATTTCAACGTACCAGCCTCAGCCGGTTTTTCGTCCGGTTTGAGTGTGTAGGCAAGCCCGGGCCCGTTCAGATGCAGTTTCCATCTGCCCGACCGTACCGCCGTGCAGCACACTCTCCCGTAAATAGTACTGAAGAAAAGTGCCTCATGCGGTGTTTGTGCTCCGTCCCTTCCCAGCATCAACGGGAGGATTGAACGGCCGTCAATGATACGGTCATCAGGCAGCTGCGCGCCGGTGATTTCCGCTATTGTAGGCAGGATGTCAATAGTGCACACCGGTTCGGCGCACAAAGTACCCGCGGGAATTCTGCCCGGCCAGCGCATAACGCACGGCTCTCTCACGCCGCCTTCCCAGACACTGCCTTTTCCGCCGCGGAGGGGAAAAGCCTCACCCGCCTGATACTTGCCGAACGGCAGCCAGGGCCCATTGTCGGAGGTAAAGATTACCAGCGTGTTTTCTTCCAGTCCCTGCCGTTTGAGCGTATCGCAGATCTGTCCCGCCGACCAGTCGATTTCCCGGATCACATCTCCATACAACCGCGCAGTTTTTCCCCGGAACTTTTCCGATGCATGCACCGGAACATGCGGCATTGAATGGGCCAGGTACAGGAAAAAGGGCTTGTCGGCATTTCGTTCAATAAATGAAACGGCTTGCTCTGTGTATTTTGTAGTAAGCTGGTCCTGTGGCACTTTTTCGGTCAGACTGCCGTTGTGGGTTATCGGCACATCATCGCCGATTACAAGCGCTATTTTACCCTCATCATGTTTCTCCCCTTTGTGGAACGGAAACATATCATTCGAGTATGGCAGCCCAAAGTATTCGTCAAATCCCTGGGCCCGCGGCATCCATTCCGGTTTGTCCCCCAGGTGCCATTTGCCGATGCACATTGTGGCATACCCGCACGTTTTAACTAAATCCGCTATTGTCGTTTCGTCAGGATTCAAGCCATAGGGCGAATCGGGAGATAATACTTTTTCAATGCCGACCCGGGGATGATAGCATCCGGTCAACAATGCCGCGCGGCTGGGTGAACATGCTGGCGACGTCACATAAAAATCAGTGAACTTCATGCCTTCATCCGCCAGGCGGTCGATATACGGCGTCGTAAAATCTTTTGCCCCGAAACAACTGAGATCGGCGTAGCCCTGGTCATCGGTAAATATCAGCACGATATTCGGCAGTGATTGCTCACCGGCTTTTGCGCGCATACCTTGTCCGGCATTTTTCACACTACGCAGACATGCCGGCAACGTCAGGCTCATCAGTACCAAGCCCATCCCCTTTAGAAATTCCCGTCGTGAATTCATCATCATTCTCCCGTTTGTGATAACGTCATCTTCCTGAAAACATATTACTTCTCCGGCTGAGGTAAATCCCGGGGGAAAAAAAGCAAACGTTTTACCTGTATGGTTTGATCAATGTATCAAGCAATGGATTTATTTTATTATACCGGCCTTTGAAATCCGCAAAATCTTTTCCCGCACTCGGATTCCAGATCCGTTCACCCATGGCAGGCACGCGCGACCGCAAACTGGGAATCTGAATCTCTCCGCCCTGTTCCCAGGCACACATCTGCGCCCCGAGCAGCTTATCGGTCGTGTCAAGCACCGTCGTGTCAAACTCACGGACGTTCCAGGTATAGATCGTTTCCGGCTTGTGTTTGCCACGCCCGTCTTCTACTATTGTCACCGAGTTCGTTTTCTGGTTCACGACGTACAAAGGATTCCAGGTCGCATTTATAACCTCGTACCCGTTTTTGACAAAGTCTGCCGGCGCTTTCGATCCGTTGCGCCAGGCCATCGCGATAACGTCTTTCGGTACCTTCACGTTCTTCGTTCCCGTGCCGTGGAAGTCACCCCACACAATCGTCTGCTTCCCGTATTTCTTCACAACCGTATTCATCCGGTCAATGAAATGAATATAGAGATCATACGTGCTTTCCAGGCCGTGCTTTTCCAGGTACGGTTTGTAAAAATTGGTTGCCACCTTCGCGCGGTCAAGCCGGGCTTCATCCGCACCGATATGAAAATACGGGCTGGATTTAAATACATCCATCATCTCGCGCATTATTGTTTCCAAACCCGCATAGGCTTTTTCATTGGCCATGTTCAACAAGCCCATGTGGGCCGGACCGTCAGCGGAGTCGAATATCTCCGGATACGGTATCCGCAGTGAATCGGTATGTCCCGGCATGTCCAGCTCCGGTACTAATGTCACTCCACGCTCATCCGCGAATTTCACCAGCTCTTTCAAATCATCCAGCTTATACACTTTCGGCGCCGGGCCATTAAATCCGCGGTTGCTGCTGCCAAGCTTCGGGAACGCGGTCGAGGGAAAGGTCCAGGCATGATCGTCGGTCAAATGCAGATGCATGTACCGGATTTTATACAACCGGCACATGATAACGCACTGCTTGAGTTCGTAAATTGAGTTGTAGCGCCGGGCGACATCGATCATAACTCCCCGATACAGAAACGCGGGACTGTCACTGACCGTTATATGCGGCAGCGTTACTTTCTTGTTTTTAACTGTCAACACCTGCAGAAGTGTGGCCGTTCCAATCGCCACCGCGTTGTAATCACGCCCTTTTACTGTCGCCTTGATTTTAATATCTATACTATATTCCTCCCCCTTCATTTTTGGATCGAGCATGAGCACGATATCATCCGGCCGCGGCTGGGCAGGCACTATAGCCATCTTAAGCCCGGTCAGCAGCATGATTTCATCCGACAACACTTTCCCCAGCGACATCAGCTCGGGATTGCTGATCACGATCCGGGATGTTGTGCCAAGCGTTATGCCGCCCGGCTGTTCACTAACTGTTTTCGGCCAGGGAATTATCGCAGGAGCGCCAATTGCGTTTGTTACATTTACCATTGCCAATGTCAGAATACTCACGAATAATACCAGCACGTTTGTTCTCATAGATCTCCCTGTACATGTATGTATTAGATTTACTTAGTACTATACACTGTATAATACCAAATTCCGCGATATTATTCGTGGTGATTTGTGTAGTATAGAAAAGTATACAGGCCTTGAAGGATGGATGATGGATGATGGATGATGGTTGATGGGTGATGGGTGATGGGTGATGGTTGATGGGTTTAAGGTTTAAGGTTCTGGCTTCAGTAGCCCCAGGATTTACACATCCCGGGGCAGAAGGCACATGCACATTGATGCCAAACAATCGGATGTGCGTTTGTAGCCGGTCTCGCTGAGGCCGGACCGGGGTCAGCGACCCCGCTACAGTTGTTCCTGCCGATTTCAGGCTTTGGTAGCCCCTCGGATTTACACAGTAGCACCCATCTTTCCTCAGGCGGGTGGCTCGCCCGCACAACCGCCCTCCACACTCCCTCCCGCCCCGGCTTCGGAGAAGCCTGGGGCTACTCCGGCTTGCAGATGTATGGGCATTAGTTTGGAAGGCCGGCTCCGTCCAATGTCCGACGGCTGCGGGGCGCAAGTAGCACCCGATTGTCCCTAATCGGGTGACTCTATCTGCATAACCACACCCGCCGAATACATGCATCCCTTTTTTTGTGTTGCTATCATCTGACGCGTTTCCCCAAAGACCCCTCCGGGTTTATCCCGGGGGTGAATGAGTTCGTGAAATTCATTCGGCATTTTCCCTACATCTCGCGGGGCAGTCAGTGCTTTGAATTCCCGGGGGGGAACCACCCGGCCTGATCGCATGTTTAACACACAACTATCATATGACACCATAATACTGCATATCCAATAAGTATCCAAAATATTATTCCCAAGCTGTCCCATAGTACAAAAAGCCAATTATCGCGTGGGTTCCATTTTCCGCCTTTATAGCGGAAACCATCTATTGTTGACGGTAAGACAGCAGCTAATACTATAAAGCCTAAAACAAGAGATAGTGGATGTACCGCTGTGTAAATTAATGCATGGAGTATAATACCATATAAACCTGAATAGCAAAGTATCAGATAGTCGTAACAGTTGTATATATAACTAATAACAAAATTAAAAACCAGAATGAGCAATCCTGACTTTGCCAAAGAAACCAGCATTCGTCCCAACCCGGCTCGCCACAAGAATAAAACCATTATTATGCCATATATACCGGATAGTATTTTCAGGTAATAAACACATGTAAAATACCCAAACTTAATT
>CAZCLS010000326.1:2517-5306 GCA_964499565.1 uncultured bacterium | reverse complement strand
ATGTGTATACAAACATAACGGGAATGGTTGGCATGCCGTTCAGTTTCTGGCTGAATGATTTGGCAGTAATACCGGAGATGGTACCGACGAAGACGAATAAGAAAGGGACGAAAGCGCTGTACGCGTGGGATACAGATCACAAAGCGAAAGTGCAGTACCGGCCGGACGGTGCGTTATTAAGAATAACAGTAAAGCTGAAACGGGGGAATGTAAACGGTCCGTTGAACATCACGGACACGACACCTTTGCCGCCCTGGTTGTGGACGACAGCGCAAATGACATTGAGCAATGAGTACCTGGGAGTGCATTACATGCGGCTGAAGCATTTGAACAAAGTTGGGAAGGTATACAAAGCGTGGAAGAAGTAAACATACATGTAAATACGGCGATACTGGTTATACTGCTGGCAGGGCACATAGGAGCCGCGCCATCGACAGACTACAGCTTTGTCAGGCAATTTGGGCAGCAGGGAACCATATCGGAATCAAATAAATTCATAGCAATGGCAGGCATTGCCGTTGACCGATTCGAGCATGTATTTGTAACAGACGTGTATGAACCGGGCGGTGACGAAATTATTTCTTCTGACCGGTCTGATATAGTATATGGCAACCAGAGTGTCAAGCGCTGGTCTAACGAAGGGCAATTTCAACTATTCTGGCAGAACACCGATGTGTATGGCGGGCATCAATTTGGACCCGCACGCGGTATTGATTGTGCATGCAACGGTGATCCATTCTATTGCGCGCCATATGATGAGTGGTATGGTGCCAATATTGAGCACAGCACACCGGACGGGACATTTTTGGAGGAATTTCCTGATCAGTTCTGGTATTTGGCATCAGAATTCATATTCCGGGATGTGGCGATCAGTGCAGATGGTCACGCATACGGGATTGTGTATCGCGCGAAGGACAGCGGTTCAGTCTGGTTCGCGTCGGTAATGAAATTTTCATGGACAGGAACAAACTGGGCAATTACTTCCGAGGCGTCGGTTACCAACGAATGGGGATTAAGTGACCAGCCCTGGGGAATTGATACCGACACATGGCGGAACAAGGTGTATGTTTCATTGCTGGGCACGAATGGCATGGCAGGCATACGCGTCTATGATTTGAATCTCAACCGTGTGAACGATTACCAGCCGTGGAGCTATGCTGCCAGGCCGGAAGGCGTTGCCGTTGATGAGCGCGACGGCACCATCCTGATAAGCGAGACGGTCAGCAACATGATTTACACATACAGCGCGGACGGCATACCGATAGTCTCATTCGGCGGTACCGGGGCAGAACCCTCGCAGTTTAACAACCCCGTAGATCTTGATATAGACATGAACGGCTGGTTATACGTCGCTGATGCTGGAAACTACCGAATTCAAGTTTTTGCGCCGCCTGAACAAGGAAATCTGAATTTCATGGTCTACAAGTCAAAAGTCAAGGTCGGGTGGAAGCAGAAGACCAAAGGGCTGGACCGGGACCTGGTATTGTGCAAGGCGATAGCGGCGATAGATGTATATACAAACATTACGGGATTAGCGGGCATGCCGTTCAGTTTCTGGCTGAACGATCTGGAAGTAATACCGGAGATGGCACCGACGAAAACGAACACGAAAAGGACGAAAGCGCTGTACGCGTGGGATACAGATCACAAAGCGAAAGTGCAGTACCGGCCGGACGGGGCGTTATTGAGAATAACAGTGAAGCTGAAGCGGGGGAATGTAAACGGGCCATTAAACATCATGGACACGACACCGTTACCCCCATGGTTATGGGCAACGGCGCAGATGACATTGAGCAATGAATACCTGGGAGTGCATCACATGCGGCTGCAGCATCTGAACAAGGTGGGGAAGGTATATAAAGCGTGGAAGAAATAATCAATTTAGAGACTCGGCGAGAATCTCCTCATTGAATTTTCCGGGATTCGGAATACGGGCATTTGTGGAGAGAACAGGACGCAGGACCCGGATGGCGCGAATACCGGCATCATGGGCGGCAGATATATCGCCGTCCGAATCACCATAGAACAGAGAAATTGCATTGTTTTTAATATAGATTGCCTTGGACGTTGAACCGGAAAAAATCACGGAAGGATTATCGGGCAGGTTGAACGTGTTGGTGAGAATCGTGGTCAGATATTCGTTTGAGGTAGCCTGCCGGGCAGTAATAAAATAGATTGTGTCGCCGCGCTGTTTATGCATGTTGATTAAGGCAACCGCAGATAATTTAGGAATACTGAACGTATCGAATTGAGAATTCATATCATACCAGAACGAGTACGAGCGCAGGGGATTTTGACCATATTTGTTAGCGCCATCGGGGCCATCCGTATTATGCAAGCCGTAATAAAATCCGGGACTTGAGAAAAGGAGGGTATCATCCACATCAAAGCCGACCGATACAGGCGTATCAGGCAGGCTTTGCCGTATTTCATCAACAGTAACATAACAGTTGGTGTCCGGAGCGGATGATTGTTCTGAATGGCACCCGTAAAGCAATCCCAGAAACAGTAGAAGCACACAAGCGCGATATGATTTCATAATGAGAGTATCCTGGCAATAAAATTGGTTAAGAGCATATATTTTTCCGCATGCGGATATGTGGAATAGTAACTTCGACAAACGGTTCGCTATCGATCAGATAGCCATGTATTTGGTAAAACGGCACAGCAGATTGACGGGCATGCAGAACGATGGAAGCAAAGCCTTTCTCTGAGGCGAGCTGTTCAGCGAACCGGGTCAAAGCGGAGCCGAATCCTTTTCGTTGAAGGTTTTCCCTGACAGCAACCTG
>CAZCLS010000326.1:0-2417 GCA_964499565.1 uncultured bacterium | reverse complement strand
GCATCGAGGTGTGAAAGCGCATCGACCATTTCCTGAGATTTGCTGACCGGCACGACATCATCCAGGGCGCCATGAAAGACCCAGGCGGGAATATGCTTAAGCTTAGAGGCGTTTTCGGGATTACCGCCGCCACAGATCGGGGCAATAGCGGCGCAGCGATCGGGAAAGGTTGCGGCATAATTCCAGGTGCCGAAGCCACCCATGCTGAGGCCGGAGACATAGACACGGTTGGTATCGACGCGATAGCGGGCAATGCAATCATCAAGCAGGCTATTAAGAATCTGCACATCCCACCATTCATCCGGCGGGCACTGGGGAGAGACAATGATAAAAGGAAAAGAGAGGCCTGCTTCGATCAATTTCGGGGGACCGTGCATTTTAACTTTTTCGATATCATTTCCGCGTTCGCCTGCTCCGTGCAGGAAGAGCAGCAGAGGCCAACGTGCGGAAGAATCATTATATGATTCAGGAATATAGACAAGATAGTTCAGGGGAAGCTGGTTAGAAACGGGCGAGTTAAACACAGCGGGGTATTGACCGGTTTGCATAGGGGAGCTCCGGTGAAGAAAGAAGCAACCTGAAACGGCAATCAGGAAGCAGAGGCAAAGAGAACGAATAACCATAAAAAAACTCCGTTAAAATAAATATTGACAAGATAGTATACCAAAAACGGGCAAAAGAAGATTGAGTTAGAGGATGAATTTTGTTATAATATCAAATTCATAATAAAAAGGAACACTAATACGCGCGAGTAAAACAGCTAAGGAAAGAGCAATGAAGATTTTAGCGTTTCGAGGTGGAGTACACCCTCCTGATTACAAGGAATATTCTAAAGACAAAGCGATCGAGGATTTAGCGCCTCAGAAGATGCTGCAGGTGCCGTTAGCTCAACATTTAGGAGTACCGGCACGGTTGGCAGTAGCGAAGGGAGATAAGCTAAAAGCAGGTCAGGTCATTGGCGAGTGCCAGGGATTTGTTTCGGCGGCGGTGCATTCGCCGGTAGCGGGGATAGTAAAGAAGATCGACATGGTACCGCATCTATCGGGCCGGATGGTAAACGGGGTAGAAATAGAGGCTGAAGAAGAACAGGTAAAATTTGAAGAAACGAAGCCGGCTGAGCCGATCTCGCGGGAAACGATCCTTGGGGCGATCCAGGCTGCGGGGATAGTGGGCATGGGTGGAGCGACATTTCCGGCGCATGTAAAGCTGCAGCCGCCGGAAGGCAAGACGATAGAGCTATTGATAATAAACGGAGCCGAATGCGAACCATTTTTAACCTGTGATTATCGATTAATGATAGAAGAGGGTGAGCGGATAATACGCGGGGCGGAATTACTGATGCAGGCAATGGGAACAGGGAGATGCATCATAGCGATCGAAGACAACAAGCCGGAAGCGATAGCGAAGATTAAAGCCGGGATACAAGGCAAGCAGGGGATGGAAGTACAAGGATTGAAGACGTGGTATCCGCAGGGGGGTGAGAAGCAGCTTATATACGCAATCACGGGCAGGGAAGTACCATCGGGAGGATTGCCGATGGATGTAGGATGTGTAGTGCACAATGTAGGAACGGCGGCAGCGGTAGCGGATGCAGTCGACAAGGGTATACCGCTGATAGAGCGGGTAGTAACGGTAAGTGGCGATGCGGTCAAGCGGCCTGGAAATTACAGAGTAAAGATAGGCACACCGATCAGGGCGGTACTGGAAGCGGCGGGATATGAAGAGAGCACGTGTGCCAAGGTAGTGTTAGGCGGACCGATGACAGGATTTGCGGTGGCGAATCTGACGATACCGGTAACGAAGGGGACATCGGGCATACTGGCGTTAACTGAGCGATGGGTGCGATCTCGGGAAACAGAAGCATGCCTGCGATGTGGGAGATGTCTGGATGTATGTCCGGCGGGACTCAACCCGCGGATGCTCGAGGCGGTATCGGAGCGAGGCAACGAAAAGATGTTGAATGAGTATCACGTAATGGACTGTATCGAATGCGGATGTTGCGCGTACAATTGTCCATCGCGGAGGGTACTCGTACATGCCATACGGTACGGCAAGGCCAAAATAGCTGAATTACGCAAAGTCAAGAAAGCGCAAACATAGGAAAAGAAAGCAATGATAGTATCATATAACTGGTTATGTGAATTGACGGCATTTCCCTATACACCGGCTGAATTAGCGGATGTATTAACGAAGCAGGGAATGACGGTTGACTCATTACAGAAGCGCGGCGCTCCATACACAGGTATCGTGACGGGCGAACTGATAGAAGTAAAACCGCATCCGAAAGCGGACAAGCTGACGGTCTGCAGGGTAAACACAGGGACTGAGACGGTACAGATCGTATGCGGAGCACCGGGATTAAAAACCGGGCAGAAAATCCCGGTAGCGCTGCCGGGGGCGCGGATAGGGGATGTAAC
>CAZCLS010000325.1:0-5348 GCA_964499565.1 uncultured bacterium | reverse complement strand
CCAAAGTATATAACGCGCTGAGACATGCCGCGGGTAATTTTTACATCAACGACAAGCCGACCGGCGCGGTTGTTGGTCAACAGCCGTTCGGCGGGGCAAGAGGTTCCGGGACGAACGATAAGGCCGGGTCTTTGATCAACCTGCAGAGATGGGTATCGACACGGACAGTAAAGGAGACGTTCAATCCGCCGACTGATTATCGTTATCCGTTTATGGACTGATGGTGAGGAGAGTATATTACCTACAGCAGCAGGAAGATTAAAATGAGTGCTTGATGGAGGAAAATGAGTGGTAAACCACTCATTTTATAAATAGCGGATAGATTCCGGCGCTTGATGGAGGAAAATGAGTTAAAGGAAACTCATTTTATAAATCGCGGTTAAATTCCAGCGCTATGCTTCAGCAGGCCCATAAAAGCAAACACCTGCATGAACAATAAGCAGGAAGAAATTGGCGCCGGTGTCAGGGAATAGCAGGCCCAAAAGGCCAAGCACCTGCACGAGCAATACGCAGGAAAAAACCTAGCGCCGGAACATGTATAACATTTATAAATTCATTTTCGGGAAAAATGAATTTCCTCCACACAAGAGGAAAATGAGTTCAAGGGCACTCATTTTATAAATAACCGATAGATTGCGGCGTTATGCTTCAGCAGGCCCAAAAAAGGCCAAACACTTGCACGAACAATAAGCAGTAAGAAACTGGCACCGGCGTCAGGGAATAGCAGGCCCATAAAGGCCAAACACCTGCATGAGCAATAAGCAGGAAGAAACCTGGCGCCGGAACATGTATAACATTTATAAATTCATTTTCGGAGAAAATGAATTTCCTCCACCTAAAGGGGATAAGAATGATCCTGGTTGATGATCGTGAAAGAAAAAGCGGTGTATGTGAAGCTTTGGAAAAACTGAATATACCCTTTAAAATCACTCATCTTACAACCGGGGATTATGTTATTAACGACGCGGTATACATAGAACGCAAGACCGTGCCGGATTTTCTTGAAAGTCTGCAGGACGAACGGTTATTCACACAGGTAGCCCGATTACGTTCCAACGGCAAACGGGCTGTTTTGATTGTCGAGGGCGACCGGTTGCCCGGTCGGCCGAGTATCAGAGGGGTGTTATGTTCACTTGCCGTGCAATGGTGCCTGCCGGTTTTGCGGAGCAACGGACCAAACGGCACTGCCTGGCTGCTGAACCGGATTGCAGAGAAAACCGGTGAGAAGGCAACGGCATATTATTCATATGATATGCGGCCCAAGCGGCGGATATCATCATTGGAAGAACGGATATTACTCCAGCTCCGAACCGTAGGACCTGAGATAGCACGCGCGTTATTGAAGCGGTTCGGTTCGGTCTATGACGTATTATCAGCATCAAAAGAGGAATTGATGTCAGTGCATGGAGTAGGTGAATACATAGCCGGCCAGATCATCCTTTTAAGGGGAGGAAAATGAATGCAGATTGCCGGTGTTGTGGGTGTGATGGATGATGAGGAAAATGAGTGCTGGAAGCACTCATTTTATAAATAACAGACAACTTCCGGCGCTATGCTTCAGCAGGCCCAGAAGGCCAAGCACCTGCACGAGCAATACGCAGTAAGAAACTGGCACCGGCGTCAGGGAATAGCAGGCCCAGAAGGCCAAGCACCTGCACGAACAATAAGCAGGAAGAAACTGGCACCGGCGTCAGGGAATAGCAGGCCCAGAAGGCCAAGCACCTGCACGAACAATAAGCAGGAAGAAACTGGCACCGGCGTCAGGGTGTAGCAGGCACAAAAGGCCAAGCACCTGCACGAGAAATAAGCAGGAAGAAGCCCGGCGCCGGATGAAGGTTAACATTTATAAATTCATTTGATTTTCAAATGAATTTCCTCCAACAAAAGGGGGAGAGATGGGAAAAACATTACAGAAAACTTACTCAACACCAACTAAACCTTTCCCGGCGGATGAATATGCCGGGCGGTTAAAGAAACTCACGTCAGTCCTGCAAAAAGAACAGGTTTCGGCCTGTTTTATTTTTACGGAAGTGAACCGGCAGTACCTTTCCGGGTTTGAATCATCCAACGGCCTTTTTCTGTTGAAGCCCGGGCACAAACCTGAATTCTACACCGACTTCCGCTACCTTGAACCTGCCCGCAAACAAATTACGTTTGCGACCGTAAAACCGCTGAAGAAATTGGATGAGCAGTTTGGACCGCGTGCCCGAAAAGAAAAATGGCACACAGTCGCCTATGAAGGCGGTTTGTCAATAGGCCAGTATGACAACCTGAGAAAAGCAATACCGGATATTGACGAGTGGAAAGATTGCGGCAGCTGGTTGATGAATATCCGTAGTGTTAAAAGCCCGCGGGAACAGAAGATCATGCGCCAGGCAATTGCCATGAATGATATAGCCTTTGCCAAAACCATGGAGCAGGTTAAACCCGGTATGACCGAATGGGATATCCGCCGTGAACTCAGGCACTGGGGTGACCGGCTCGGACAGGAACAATCGTTTGCCATTGTGTGTGTCGGGTCCAACGCGTCAAACTGTCATCACCATCCCGGCAGCCGGGTATTGAAACACAACCAGGAACTGCTGATCGATACCGGGACAATGGTCCAGGGCTATTTATCAGACATGACGCGCACCGTCTTTTTCGGCAAACCATCGAAAAAAATGGCGGAGATATACACGATTGTTTTACAGGCGAATCTGAAGGCTATCAGTATAATCAAAGCCGGGAAAAGCTGTCATGATGTTGATACCGCAGCCAGGTCGATCATCGAAAAAGCCGGGTACGGCAAGTATTTCGGGCATGGCCTTGGTCATGGGGTCGGGCTTCAGATCCATGAAAATCCATTTTTCTCCAAGAATAATTCGATGAAATTGAAGCCAGGCATGATAGTAACCGTTGAACCCGGGATTTATCTGCCCGGTATCGGCGGTGTGCGCATAGAGGACATGGTATTGGTGAAAAAGAACGGATGTGAAGTTCTGACAAAGACGCCCAAAGAATTAACCTGTTATTAAACGACTGAGAAGAACAAATGAACACAGTTATCATCAATGCGGATCAGGGTAAACATACGATCAGCCGTCATATTTACGGCCATTTTTCAGAACATCTCGGCCGTTGTATTTATGACGGATATTGGGTGGGTGAAAAATCTTCCGTGCCGAATGTCCGCGGTATCCGCACTGATATAGTCACTGCGCTTAAAAAAATAAACATTCCCAATCTGCGCTGGCCGGGCGGGTGTTTTGCCGATGAATATCACTGGATGGATGGCATCGGCCCCCGTGAACAACGGCCATGTATGGTCAATACCCATTGGGGCGGCGTTACTGAAAACAATCATTTCGGTACACACGAATTCATGGATTTGTGTGACCAGCTTGAATGCGAACCGTACATCTGCGGCAATGTCGGCAGCGGTACTGTCCGTGAAATGCAGCAATGGATTGAATATCTGACGATTGACGGAATCAGCCCCATGGCTGACCTCAGGAAGAAGAACGGCCGGGAAAAACCCTGGTCAGTAAAATTCTGGGGAGTCGGTAATGAAAACTGGGGCTGCGGCGGGTCTATGCGGCCTGAATACTATGCCGATGAATATCGGCGCTATGCAACCTATTGCCGCAATTTTGGTGAAAACAAATTGTTCAAAATCGCCTGTGGACCGCATAACGAATATTATGATTGGACCGAAATCCTGATGGAACGCTGCGGCAGAATGATGGACGGACTGGCGTTGCATTACTATACCGTTCCCGGTCCCTGGAACAGCAAAACCTCCGCAACGGCGTTTACAGAGAAAGAATGGTTCATTACCATGCAGAAAGCATTGAGAATGGATGAGCTGATAAGGAAACATGCCACGATTATGGATAAGCATGACCCTGACAAAAAAGTAGCCCTGGTTGTGGATGAATGGGGCACCTGGTTTGATGTTGAGCCGGGCACTAATCCCGGCTTTCTCTTCCAGCAGAACTCCATGCGCGACGCGTTAGTCGCGGGCGTGACTCTCAACATCTTCAACCGGCATTGTGAACGGGTAAAGATAGCGAACATCGCGCAGACGATCAATGTTCTGCAATCAATGATTCTGACTGAAGGCGCGAAGATGATATTGACGCCGTCCTACCATGTATTTGACATGTATAAAGTACATCAGGACGCGACATGTTTGCCGGTTGACACAGACGTTGAACTATATGAATTTGATGGTGAACATGTTCCGGAAGTGAGTGTCTCGGCATCACGAGACGTGCGGGGATGTGTCAACATATCTTTATGCAATCTCAATCATGAAAAAAGTACAGTTATTGTATGTGAAATCAGGGGCGCAGTCTGCCGAGAAGTAAAGGGGACAGTCCTGCGGGCCGATCAAATCCAGGCCCATAACACGTTTGACCAGCCCGACACGGTTAAGCCGGAAACGTTTACTGATTTCACTTTGGAAGGGCAACGTTTGGAAGTGAATATGCCAGCGGCAGCGGTGGTTGTTCTTTCGGTACAATAGTAAACCAGGGAACGGAAACCGTAGAATTTAAGGAGCACGTTGACTTAATGGGTGTGTCTGTTAAATAGACACACCCATTTTCAATTATGAGAAAGCACCAGGAAGAAAAATCAGTCTTCAGGCTGCATTTTTTATCACAAAGGCCGGCGTGGACGCCAGCCCTCCACGTTAAAAAAGCATGTGGAGGGATGTCGTCCTGAGGCTGTCTCAAAACTAGATAAAATGTGGCCGGCGGAGATTTCGGCTTCGCCGAAAGAGCCGGTGGATAATTGGAACTATCTGCATGTGGGCATGTTGCGTAATCAGCAGTGTATAGCCACGAACGCAAAGTAGTATAAAAAGTGGTTCGCGAACTAATTTTGAGACAGCCTCTCCTCGACGTTCGAAATGTGAGCGTGCAACCTTTTTACAGGCCTGAGTAGCCCCAGGCTTCTCCGAAGCCGGGGCGGAGGAAGGAGTGTGGGTGGCTCTCTTACGCAATCACAAACCCACGGCCCGACCCTAACTGCCATTTATAAAATCAGCTGTGCTGATTTTCCTCCACGCCCCGGGATATGTAAATCCCTGGGGCTACTGAAGCCTGAAATCAGAAGGAACCACTGTAGCCGGTCTCGCTGAGGCCGGTTGTTGGGACTTTAGCGTTGTGCGTGCGAGCCACCCTCCATCGAGAAAAACGTTCCTATGATACCAGCTGGAGGGTGGCTGTCTCAGCCACCGATGTGAGCTTGAAACGCAGGCATGCTGACCTGTCCGGCTTTCGACGGAAGCGTATACTCCAACCCGTGGATGCTGATGCTGTATTTTTTCACAAAAATTCATCTCTGACTGTCATGCTGTG
>CAZCLS010000324.1:0-5372 GCA_964499565.1 uncultured bacterium | reverse complement strand
ATCAGGGCTTGTTCAATCGCGAAGCAGCGCGGCGCGCTGATATCTTCGAGATTAATGCCGCCGAAGGTCGGCGCGATATTAGCGACGGTGTTGACAATCTCATCCACATCCTGGGAAGCGATACAGATTGGGAAGGCATCGACATCGGCAAAGGATTTAAACAAGACAGCTTTGCCTTCCATAACGGGCAGCGCCGCTTCGGGACCGATGTTGCCGAGTCCGAGGACAGCCGAACCATCGGTGATGATAGCGACCAGGTTCCAGCGCCGGGTATACTCATATACCAGCTCCGGGTTGCGGGCGATATGCAGACACGGTTCAGCGACACCGGGAGTATAGGCAGTACTCAAATCATCTTTCGTATCCAGCGGCACACGGCTGATGACTTCGATTTTTCCTTTCCACTCGCGATGTTTTTCAATAGCGGCCTGTTTGTAATTCATAGATAACATCCTTTGACAAAACAACCCGAAACGGGTATAATTATGAGCATATTACATACCTGACTACTTCTATGGGGCGGTAGCTCAGTTGGGAGAGCGCGGCGTTCGCAATGCCGAGGTCGAGGGTTCGATCCCCTTCCGCTCCACCAGGCATACAACCCGGGGAAAACCCCGGGTTTTTTTATTGCCTGGCCTGGCCGCGGGCAGTAGCGACCGCGCGTTCTTCGCGCGCCAATTGCAGATCATGGTCAACCATCATCCGCGCCAGATCGCCGAAGGATACTTTAGTCTGCCAGTTAAGCCCGGAACGCGCTTTAGACGGGTCACCGAGCAGAAGGTCGACTTCACTGGGCCTGAAATAACGCGGATCGATTTTGACATGCTTTTCCCAGTCCAACTCAAGATAACCGAAAACCGCATCCAGGAATTCACGCACGGAATGAGTTTCGCCGGTGGCGATGACAAAATCCTCGGGAACATCCTGCTGCAGCATCAGCCACATGGCTTCGACGTAATCTCCAGCGAAGCCCCAGTCGCGTTTGGCGTCGAGGTTGCCGAGGAAGAGGGTATCCTGCAGCCCGAGTTTGATGCGGGTCGCCGCCCGGGTGATTTTGCGGGTAACAAATGTTTCTCCGCGCCGGGGAGATTCATGATTGAACAAGATGCCGTTACAGGCATACATGCCATAGGCTTCGCGGTAATTTACCGTTTGCCAGTAGGCGTAGACTTTGGCGCAGGCATACGGGCTGCGGGGATGGAAGGGAGTAGTTTCGGACTGGGGTACTTCACGGACCAGGCCGAACATTTCGCTGGAAGAGGCCTGGTAGAAGCGCGGCATAGGGTCGAGGCGGCGGATAGCCTCGAGCATATTGAGCGTACCCAGGCCGACAACTTCGGCGGTAAAAAGCGGTTCATCAAACGAAACACGCACATGCGACTGGGCGCCGAGATTATAGACTTCATCGGGTTTGATATCAAAGAGAATTTCTCTCAACCTGGAACCGTCGGTTAATTCACCGTACAGCAAATGCAGACGCCCGCTCTGGTGCGGATCGGCATATAGATGTTCGATGCGCTGGGTATTGAAGGAAGAGCTGCGTCTGATGATGCCGTATACCTCGTAGCCTTTGTTGATAAGAAGTTCGGCGAGGTAGGAGCCATCCTGGCCGGTAATACCGGTTATAAAAGCTTTCTTAGTCATCGTATTCTGGATTAAGGTTAGTGGCTACACCAATGGTACGTTTAACGGCCGGCAGCTGTCAGCGCATGCGATAGAGCAGGTAGCCGCCGAAGACGATAAAGATGACATTCCCCGTCCAGGCCGCAAACACCGGCGGCAGGACACCGTCTTTACCGAGATTGATCAGAAACGCATTGAAGATATAATACAGCAGGCACAACGCGATACTGATTAAAACGCCTTTCATCATGCCGGCCCGGGTATGAAATATGCCGAACGGAGCCGCCAGCAGAACAAACACGAAACAGGCAAACGGGGTGGAAATGCGGTTATACAATTCCGTCCGGATTTTATTATATTTATCGGTGGCAATTTCCTTGTGTTTAATAGCCTTAAGCATGTCAGTGTAATCCATCAGGCTGACTTCATACTTGTCACTGAGGATTTCGGCGGGAGTTTCCGAAAAGTTAGAGGCGTGAATTTTATCGCGTTTGAGCGCCGGTTTGGGCGTGCCGTCGGGAAAGTACGGGATTTCGGTCACATCATAAAACCACCAGCCGTAGCCCTGGACATATTCAGCTTCACGCGCTTCCAGCGACATGCGCACGCGCTGGGATTTTGAATGGGTAAACTGGGTAATCGTGACATTGTGAAAAGTATTGGAGACATAACCGATAACCCACTGACGGTCATCTTTCATATTATAGAACGTAATCGACTGTTCGCCGGGAGTCTGGGAACTGAGCAGGGATTCCTTGCTGGAAGAAGCCGGCATAATCTGGATTGAAAGGCGGCGGGCCCTGGGTACAAAGAGTTCACTCAGGACAAAGGTGATCAGGAACATGATAAAGCCGATAATAAGGTAGGACCTGATAATTCTGAACAAGGTAATACCGCTGGCGCGCATGGCGATAATTTCATTCGTGCGGCTGAGATTACCAAGGCAGTACAGCAGGGCCAGTAAGGTAGTAAAGGGCATGGTCAGTGAAAAGACGATCGGAATCTGATAGATATAATACCTGATAATATTATCGACGGAGATTTCACGGTCGAAGAAAGTATCCAGGTTCGTGGAAAGGTCGTACGCCAGGAAAAGGATAATGAACGCCAGCAGGCAGTAAACCAGCGGCTGCAGGAAAGACCTCATCAGGTATCTGTCAATAAGTTTGATCATTGGGCAACAGAGCGGTTATATCCGGCTGATAGAAAGGAATTTTTTCAGGTTTTGTTTTAAACAGATGAGAAAAAAACAGGCGCCAGACGACAAAGATCGCTTCATGCACGATGGCTTTGTTCATTTTCGAAGTGCCGCCGGCGCGTTCATAGAAAACAATCGGTATTTCACGGATCGTGAAGCCGGCGATCCAGGCGTAATAGGACAGTTCGATTTGAAACGAGTAGCCGTTGGATGTAATGGCGTTAAGGTCGAGCGCTTCGAGCACGCGGCGGCGGAAGCATTTGAAACCGCCGGTCGCGTCGCTGGCGGGCATGCCGGTGATGAAGCGCACGTATTTCGTGGCGAAGGTACTCAGCAGCAGGCGGTAGAGCGACCAGTTGATGACACTTATGCCGTTAGTATAGCGTGAACCGAGCACGAGATCAGCCTGGTCTATGGCGGCGAGGAAATGGGTGATATACTTGGGATTATGAGAAAAATCGCAATCCATTTCAAAGATGTACTCATAGTCGCGTTCGAGGGCCCAGGTAAAGCCGGCGATATACGCGGTTCCGAGCCCTGATTTGCCGCTGCGATGGAGCACATGAATGGTAGAATGAGCCATAGTTAATTCATCGATAACGTCGCCCGTGCCGTCGGGAGAGTTGTCATCAACGAAAAGAATATGGATCGCCGGATAGCGCTGCAGGAGTTCAGCTGATATCCGCTGTACGTTGAGGCGCTCATTATAGGTTGGAATTACAATGAGCGACCTTGCTTGTTTTACCTGTATTTCCGAGTCGATAGTCATTATATACTATGGTTAATCAATGGAGTTATTATAATGTTTATGGCTTAAATTTGCAAAAGTGTGACGTGATTTGCTTTAGCGGGGGTTTTCGGGCATCAGCGTTTCTGTTTCGGGCTGAAGTCAAGCAGATGACCGAGCACACGCAGACCTGCCATACAGAGAAAGCGGATATCCTGCCAGGAACGGACGGCGCGCAGTTTGCGCATGATAAATCGGGGGCTGAGGAACGACTTATACAATTGCTGAGTAAAGGCCATCATCTGGCTGGAGGAAAGGGACGATTTCATAACCGGGCCGCGCATGTCATACGCGGAGTAATCCTCAGTCAGGAGCCAGCCGTTCTGGCGGCATTCGGTATACAGGGGAGTGCCGGGATAGGGAATGCAAATAGTAGCCTGGAGAGAATCGATATAGCCTTTTTTAAACAGGGCGCGCGCGAAATCAATGGTATGCTGCGCATCGGCGACGGATTCCCAGGGATACCCGAGCATAACAGTTACATGCGGTTCCAGCCCGGCCTGTTTGCAGAGGCGGGCACCATGTTCGATTTTTTCGGGAGTAAGCCCTTTTTTGATACGGTCGAGTGTTTCCTGGTTAGCGCTTTCCAGGCCGTACAGAATAAAACGGAAATTGGCCTGGCGCATCAATCGATATGTTTCCGCGTCCGCGCCGTCAAATCGCATATTACAGCCCAGTACTACTTTTTTATTGTAACCGCTTTCGATCATGAGTTCACAAAACCGTTTCAGGCGCTTACCGGCGAAGAGCGTACCGGCGTCATCAAAAATTTCTTTGACGGGGTAATGGTCGACGATATGTTTAATTTCGGCGAATAACCGCTCAGGAGAAAAGGTACGGTAGCTGCCGGGCGGATTGAGGGTGTGGTCCCAGACACAGAAGGTGCATTTGTTCCACCAGCAGTCGCGGCCGCTGTAGACATAGGTTCCGGGAGTGTACTTATAATTGCCGTTCTGGTAGGCATACAGTTCCCAGCGGGTCAGATCGCGGTCGATGAACGGCAATTCATCCAGGTTATGAGTCAGCACAGCCGGCCCGGTCGTCAGGAGGGCAGAACCGTTCGGGCTGGTTGTCAGGTGTATGTCCGGGGCGTGTAAGCGGTCATGACCGGCACGGAACCAGAATCCGGGCGGCAGGGGTGTGCCGTTGAGCAGATGATTGACCAGATCGATTATCAGGAAATCGTAATCGCCGCCGGTAATGATACAATCAATCGGGGCGTTGTCGAACGTTTCCATGGGCAGCCAGGTAACATGGTCGCCGACCCAGACCTGCAGCATAGCGGGCAGGCGCTGGTGCAGCCGGTCGGCTATACGCCAATGGTGATGGATAACCGGGCATTTCGTTTCCATCAGGAGGATATCAGGCGCGGCGTCAATGAGTTGCTGTTCCCAGGCAGCATAGGTTTTTTTCTCGGCGATGCCATCAAGCCAGATGACGTCATGGCCATGAGCCTGAAGATTGCTTGCGGTGGAGGCAGGCAGCATGGGATAAATATAGGTCGGGGCATTGAAATATTGAAACTGCCGATTCTGAGAAAGAAGCGGTACGCCCTTATCTGAGTCGATCGGCGGATATGCTATAGCTATTTTCATCTGTCATACGTTAGGTGTTAAATCAGGGTTCAGGGTTCAGGGTTGAACAGTACTCCAGTAAATAAGCTCACACAACCGGCCTCACCGAGACCGGCTACAAATCCTCCATCACTCCGCTCGCGGAATTTACCTGCTGCGCAGACCGGCGCGGGTTAATTCAAACTGCTCG
>CAZCLS010000323.1:0-5375 GCA_964499565.1 uncultured bacterium | reverse complement strand
AATCGGCAACACTGCGCATATATTTTTTCGTGTTATATGCCGCGAAGCACAAAACTACCAGAAAACTGACAAGTATAGTCCAATCAATCCAATGCATAGTACCCTCAAACAATTAATGGTTAATGCCCGGCCTGGCATTCATACTTCAATTATATCAAACCACAGAATACACAATTATCCGTTTTTCTTCTTCAATATTCTATCTCTATACTTCAAAGGGAATTTGTTTTGTTCCATGCTTCTCCTTCTTTTCTTACAGTTTCCGTGCCTTTCCGTGTGTTCCGCGGGCACCTATTTCTTATTTAGTTCAGGCTTTTATCCTCTTACCGCATCGCGCATTGCCAGGACGTTTTCCAGCGGTACATTCGGCAGCAGGGCTTCGTGGCTGGGAGATACGATCAGGCGCGGACCGAGCAAATCCAACACCCGCCTCGTTTCGTCTGCTACCTGCCGCGCTGTGCCGAACGGCAGGATTTCCTGCGTGTCTATTCCACCGATGAACGCCACTTTTCCTTTATATTCCGACGCCAGATGTTCGGCATCCATGTTGCGGGCCTTTGCCTGGAGCGGATGCAAAGCGTCCATTCCGGCATCGATCAGGCGCGGGATGACTTTATCTATCGCACCGCATGAATGCAGTACTACCGGCAGGCCGTATGATTTCAAATGGTCGATTATGCGTTTAAATCCCGGCAGCACGAACTCATCGAAATTTTCCGGGCTGATCAGCAGGTCTATCTGACTGCCGAAATCATTGCCGAAAAATCCGGCGTCAATTGTGTCACCGGCACAGTCAAGAAACCGGGTGCTCATCGCAATGCAGAAATCCAGGATCTTATCAGTGGCGGCATGGATCACATCCGGATCAGTATACATTTTGATGAAATAGTTCTCCATCCCGAAATAATCGGTCAGATAATGAAAAAACGGCATCCACATGCCGCCAATGATCGCCAGACCTTTTGAGCGGGCATAATCAATCTGTTTTATGGTATTGGAAAAATCAAGATACCGGGCATCAGGCCACTCAAAATCAAGAATCTCCTGCACACTGGTCGTTTCGGCAAAAACACCGGGAGGGGTCAGGCCCGCCCTGGTTCCGGGGGGATGCGCGTCGATCATCGGCTTCCCCTGCGGGTGTTGCCAGGCGTACCGGTCATTGTCGGGTGTGCACCAGAACAGTTCACTGCCCAGTTCTACCGCAAGGTCAACTTCAACGCGATGCCAGTGTTCCTGATACGCGATTTTATCCCTCAGAGACATTTCCTTCAAGTCTGCTTTTTCAGGCAGTTCTATGCCAAGTTCATGGCAGTATTTATCCCGGGTGTCCTTGTGTGGATACCCGAGCCAGAAGCCTACCCGGTCTGCAGCCCGGCCATTCAGGATAGATTGAATACGCACTTCAGAATTCATAGGTAATAATGTTTTTTAAAAAAAACTCTTTTGTTATGCTGTGTCAGCAATAATGTTTTTTTGCATAAATGTAAAGTAAGGCAGCCTCTCCCGGGCTGCCAATAAGAGCCCCATTATCCCGTCCTGACGGTGCAGGAGAAGCCGTCCTACATATTAATCAACCGTGTAGCCCCGGTAGCGCATATTGCCTTCTTTGTCGATTGCCATCACATTGAAGAACCCCTGGTTGCTTGCGCCGGGGTTCAATTCGTTCAGTGCCTGCTGAACACTCAGCGTGTAGCTGTTGGTGTTAAGCCCCGCCACATGCGTGTATTTGCACGGCCCTAAGCTGGGATTGTAATAGTAAACCACTGCCATTTGATAAGCCGAGGTAGATACAATTTCAGTGTCAGTAAATGCTATGTCGATCGTCGCATTTTTATATTCCACCGGATCGGCGCTCATAAACCAGCGGCAGTATTTCATCAGCAGCTGCTGTTTGCCCCAGGTGCTCAACTGCGTGTCCCGATGCCACAGCGGATTGTTCGGATCGGTGTACAGCGTAAACTGGCGCGATATGTCGTAATAGCCGTTCATGACATGCAGCGGTTCTCCCGGATGCCAGGCGCTGTGCATCTGGTGACCGAGTTCATGCACGGTTACGCCGACATAATCCCGATAGGTCAGGTAATCCACAGACGTGTTGTCAAGCAGATAATCGTACAGCTGTGTTACATTTGTGGGCGCCTGCTGGATAATCGTTTTCGTGCCTACCATGCACATGTTTCCGCCGCCTAAGGCCGCTGCGCGGACTGACGTGAAACACAGATTCTTAAAGTAACCGTTTTTATAATACGCCGGTATTGCCTGGCTGATCAATCCCCATACTCCCTGACCTGAGGCGATGATCTCGGGACGTGTCATACTCAGTTCCAGTATCCCTATGTCAATAGCGCCATTCGTGTCATACACCGGATAGAATGTCATCCGTCCGTACCCGGCCCGGCGCATGTCTTCCGCCGACCAGCTTTGCATCAGTTTCACCTGCACATTGATCTTTTCCTTGAACTCCGCCATCACCCGCTCGACTGAAGTTGAAAAAGGGGTGATTTCCGTGTAATTACCGTTGTTGCCGTATTCCGTAAATGTATATGGGTCCTCTCCTTTCGGTACGGCGTACCAGACTTTTACACGGTAGTTCGTCGATGTCGGCGGTCGGTAGATCAGGTTCAGTTCAGTCGTGCCGCTCCTGTCCGCTATATGCAGTGTGTTGCTGCCTTCTTTCAGGTCTACTGTTATCCGGAATTTGTCATCGATTGTTGTCGTGCAATATTCCTGACCGCGGTCGGCGCTTACCGATAGCTGTCGGCTGTCATACGTTCCACCTACCACGACCAGCGGATACCGCAGAACTTCCCCGTTCCGCACGCTTTCAACCGGCGGACCGGCCCAGCCGACCGATCCGCCGCCGCCCGTTCCGTCAAATGTATCAAATACCAGCAGCTCCGCGTAAGCGCCGAAGGCTGTAATCAGCAGTAGTGTTATGATTGCTTGCTTGATCTTCATAGTTATTTCGTGTTAGATGTTAGCTGTACGGTTTTACGCCGCACCATAAAAAAACATGTAATAGCCAGCAATGACATCAACGCCGGTTCGGGTACTGGTACGACATCCTGAGGTTCCGTGCCCAGGCCGATCCAATCTACATACAGGTTCATATACGAGCCTTTCCAGAAATAATAATGATTCAAGGCCGTTACGGCTGTGTTGGTGTAGATCGGCGGACTGAATATGTCGATATCATAGCCGTCAAGATTCCCCGACCAGCCGTAGACCGTGTGATTGTCCAGGTCGAATTTCAACAGAAATGTCTGCCAGTTTGTCATGGTTATGCCTGTAGACGTACTTTCAAATATGCCGTCTGCCGGACTGCCGTTGCCCGCCTGGTACCAGTATCCCATTCTGAAATGGCGATCCTGTGTGCTGTCGCCGGTCGCAATATAAGTGTATTTTGCCCCCGCATCATTTTCCCAGAGTGTCTCCATCCGGGCTGTAATCGCATACCACAGCACCCCGTTTGTAAATTCGCGCGCGAACGCCCGCGTTTGGATTGTCTGGATTCCTTCATATAACGCGTACCCGTTCGTTTCAATATACCCGGCCCGGACTGACGCGCTTATGACGAATGTTATGATCACGGCTGTGAGCCATTTTGCATATGTTTTTGTTGTTGTTTTACTGTGCATTGTATCAACCAGTTGTATCAGATTCCCTTTCCACGTTTTCATTTCGTGCGTGGAAAGTATTCCGTGTTAACGCTAAAAGTATTCCCGCTGCCGCAACAAGCAGCTGATTCATCGGTTCCGGAAGAGGATTCACCACTCCCGGCGTGCCATACAGCATTTCACTTGGATGCCAGCCGGACGGCTGGTCCCACATATTAGTCACCCCATACAGATCGTCACTTTCCAGCGAGTATCCGCCGCCATCGGTTGATGGATACCAGGTGTCACTGTATGAAAAAGCCTGAATCCTCTTATTCAGTCCATCCAAATATACAAGCAGCTCACCCTTATTATCCAGTTTCCCGCCATATTCCCCTGCAATTACAATACCATTAGTG
Source organism: uncultured bacterium (assembly GCA_964499565.1). Classification (GTDB taxonomy): domain Bacteria; phylum Auribacterota; class UBA3054; order UBA3054; family CAZCLS01; genus CAZCLS01. Next base: position 1,360 of record CAZCLS010000323.1, on the reverse strand, counting down.
GTATACCGGGTCGCAAATGCAGTTATATTGCGTACAAGGACAACACATTCATTTGTGCCGATGTATCCTGGATCCAGGCCGAACGTGTAGCTGATGCCGTTGGTAAATGTAACACCCTCAGGATGCAACGCTTCCGTGCCGATGTTATACAGCTCGATGAATTCAAAGTCTTCGTCGGCATACATACTGCCTGCCGGCGGCGAGGCTGGATGATACATTATTTCAGATACTCGTAGTTGTACTGGTGTATCAATAACAAAAAACGCTTCGGTCATCGCGCTCCATACTCCCCCTGACAGTGTCCGTGCTTTTACCCTGCCTGTTTGCCTTATCGGCACTGCTCCACTATACGGGATGCCGGCCGTATTTCCGCTGCCGGCTTCGCGTGGATCAGTCCCGTCACACGTATAGTATACTGTATCCGAACTGGTAATACTCAGAAGAAATCCATTACTGACTACTCCCCCATGCCTGCTGAACACCGGCGGTTCAACCGCGGGATACCAGCCCCTGTTCTTAAACTGCTGCAGTACGATTCCCGTTCTCTGCCCAAGAAACGCCGTGCGTGCCCATTCTATTTCCGCCTGCCAGTCTGTCTTTGTATACGGCTCATTTTCATGCTGATCTCCCCAGCGGGCCGATTCCGCCACTATGGCATTGCTGATCGTTTCCGCCCGCGCTATCCAGCGCTGAATCGCGTTAGCCGGTGTCAACGCGCCGCCGTTATGGAAATGCCGATGCACCCGGTCGGCAAAGCGCAGCCGGTATTCCGCGTTGTGCATCAGCCGCAGATGCAGCCAGCGCGGATTGAAGTCAGGGAAATTATAACCCGCGCTGACACTCCCGGTTCGGTCTTCCTGTACATCCATCATGGAATGCTCGGAATCATGCGCGAAATACATGAAGCCTTTCGGAGACTGTCGGTTTACAATAGCATAATAATTGTTCGGCGCCTCCTCATTCAGCGTCAACGGCGCGTCGAAGTTGCCAGTGAAATATACAACCAGCATGTAATCGATCAGATTGTCCACATCCAGCAGCTTCGGCCAGGCCGGGTTGGGTGTGCCGTCAGGATTTAATCCCTGTATTCGGTTATACGCGGCATTGGAACTGAATCCACTGCGGGCCGCCTGCCACAAAGATGTATACATTCCAAGATCGCCGTCTGTCGCTACCATGTGATATCCACCTGCCACCTCAACTTTGGCGACATCATAGTCATCCTTGTCTCCGCCGTAATATGACGCGGCATAGCGCGCGTCAGGACGTTCCTGGGTCTGGTACAGTCCCCAATACTGCCCGTTAAGGTACAGGTGATAATAGCGGCTGCGTGTGTATGGCTGTCCCATATCTCTCTGGC
>CAZCLS010000322.1:1765-5375 GCA_964499565.1 uncultured bacterium | reverse complement strand
CACGGCCACCATTCGTAGCGACACTTCGAGTGTCGAGTGTACCTTTATCCGAGAGTTGGGAGTCGAGGTGTCCGACAAGTCCGACAAGTCCGACAAGTCTGACAAGTCCGACAAGTCTGACAAGTCTGACATAATGTAAAAATGTATAAATCCGTTACTTCGCGCAAGGCAGGGAAGTACCGGCTTTGAAAACCCCTATTTAGCCGGGGGCAGGATTTTCTGGATGGAGGCATCCAGTTCCTTGTCGATGGTGGGCGCGTTGCCTTCCATCACGTCGACAATCACACCATTGGCATTGATCAGCATCGTTTTGGGCACAACCTTGATTTTAAAATCTTTGGTTATATTTCCGCTGGGATCGGTGTAGACCGGCATAGTCAGTTGCGCTTGATTACAATAGGCCTTAACCGTCTTAACATCCTGTTGATCGGTTACGGTAATAAACTGGACCCCCTGGTTGTTATAACGCTGATACAATTTTTCAACAACCATTAGATACTTGCGGCAGTTTTCACTCCAGCTGGCGAAAAACGTCAGAACGACCGGACCTGAGCCGGGCTTAACGGTTTTAGTTTTACCGGAGAGATACTTGACCGATATTGCAGGCGCTTTCTCGTTCATCAGTTCATGCGGTACGTGTACCGGCTCCTGAAAAATGGCTTTATCCATGTCAAGTACCATCACGTCCGCCGGCGGTGTATAGGTAAACAATTCAGGGTCAAGAGTCTGATTTACTTGTACTTTTGACAGCGCGACCGCGATAACCGGTTCGCTCTTGCGGTTATACTGGTTCATGGCGACGGGAACACCGAATTCATTCGCGGTCAGGGTAATGCGCTGCGGAACAAAATTACTGACGCCTTCCGGTCCCATGGTCTGGGCCATGCGGTAAATACTGGCATAGCGCGGTGTGCCCGGACGCATAGTACCGCTGAAGACATACCCGCCGCTTTTGGGAGTAACGCTGTCGAACAGAAAATCATAGCGTATCATATAATAGGAATTCGAGCGGTCATGCGAGAGCATGGGGAACTGGGCTTTGTTCATGAAGGCATAAAAAATCTCCTGCATGGACGGCGTGCTCCAGCGGCTGGCATTGACAATTTTGCCCGAGGGAGTCATTGAAATTTCCCAGCCGTTGGAACCGTCGCAGACGGTCAGCTCCTTGACATTCATGATCCCGTCCATGGCGCTGGTGTCTTCCTCGCAACGGAAGGTAAACGGGGGAGCATGCACGATCGAACCGGATTGATTCACCGGTCCTTTCATGGTAGTCAGGTTGACCGTATAGGAAGCCTGGTAATTGCTTACGTGTTCCAGCTTCTGGATACAGTCGGCGAAGGCGCGCTGCACGTCTTTCGGTTCATGACTTACGTCGGCTGCCGCGGCGCATGCGACGGACAACATGACGATGGTACTTGTCAGGGTGTAATAGTTCATTGGTCATCACGGTTGATTACAGCTGTAATACCGATAAAACACCTGCAAGCCAGGTGCGGTATCCTGTTGAGTTACTAGCCTAATTGTATCCAAATACCAATGAAATATCAACTTCAGAGGATCAGTTGCATGCCAGCATTATATTCTCCCGCAGAGGCGCAGGGGCGCAGGGAAGAAATTATTTATGGTATACTGTTTAGGCTATGCCATTGAATGGTTTGCTGAATAACAGTATAATAAATAGTTGCAAATGAAGAAAGGGAATCGCCAATCGCAGCGAAGACTGGGGTATGATTATTCATCACCCGGTCAGTATTTTGTGACCGTCTGCACGAAAGATTGCAGTTGTCTCTTCGGGACTATCACCAACGGCATTATCGTTATTAACGATGTAGGGGCGGGTCCCTGTGCCCGCCCAAATGATCAACCGGAAAACGGGCGGCCACGGGGAGCCGCCCCTACACAGGAATTGTCTTTGTCCGATGTGATTGAACGGTTCAAATCATTGACAACCACCCGGTACATTGAGGGTGTCAACGATGCTGGCTGGCAACCCTTTCGCGGACGGCTGTGGCAACGCAATTACCATGACCACATCATCCGCAACGAACAGGAACTAACACGGATCCGGGAATACATCTGGCACAACACCAATGAATGGGAATCCGAAAACGGTGCATCAAATTAGAGAGATAAAATCCCATGGCAAAAATTCGAAATATTGTGCGACGTGAAGAGACCACCATGCGCCTCGGCGGTGCAGGCGACAATTGGCACATGACATGGGCCAATGATGACAAACAGTATGTGAGTCTTTGTGACGGCAGCGGCTGGCCGGGGATGCCGGTAGCCGAATACAACAGCCGCATGTATGCCATTGCGGGCGAACCGCCGGAACCGGTATTCGAGTATCTCCCGGGTTATCCGAATTTAGTTAACAACTGGAAGACGCGTGAATGCTGCCGTTACTATAACTTCGGCGTTCTGGCTTTGGATGGTCGTCTCTACCAGTTTCTCAGCACCCCGAACCGTCCATTCAACGAGCCGGAACCCCGTTTTGTTGGAGCAAAACTGATCTATTCTCCGGATAATGGCCGGACATGGTGTAATCAAGACGGTTCATCTCCGGTCCGGTGGGAATCGTGGGAAGAACGCTCAAAGAGTACCATGGTCTTCTTTGAGGAACCGGGTGACGCGTTCTCGCTGCTGACAGTGCTGCAGATGGGGCAGGACTACCGGCACAACACCGACGGGTACGTTTATGTTTATGCGCCCAACGGCAATACCGAAGGCAGCATGAATCACCTTGTGATGTTCCGCGTACCCGGGGACCGCATCCTTGACAGAAAAGCCTACGAGTTTTTGGCCGGGAGAAGCGCGGATGGTAAGGCACAATGGTCGTGCCGCGTGGAAGATCGTGCCGTGGTCCATAGTTTTCCGTCAGGGTGGGTGAATCAGCATATTCATCCGTATGCCTGGCATCCCAGTGTGGTGTACTATGCTCCATTGGGTCTGTACCTGATGGTCAACTGGGGAATGGGCTGCACGCCGGCGGGCGAGTGGTTTGGCAAACCCAGCTACCTGGGATTCTGGACGGCGGCACAGCCGTGGGGTCCCTGGACGCAGGTACACGAGGAGACAGCGTGGACACCCGCCGGAGATGAACGCGCGCGCGCCTATCAGCCGCAGATCGCACCGAAGTGGATTGCCGGAGATGGTCTGTCATTCTGGTTGGTGTGGACCGACTTCCAGGAAGTTGAAGGAAGAGGACGCCCGTACTATTCATTCAATGCCCAACAGGTCAGCGTCGTTGTCGAATAGCAGTACTGTACAAGACGGAAGCAGGCTTAACCAATGCTTAAAGATGGGAAAAGTATGGCGGTTGCTATCATGTGCGTGGCGGAACCATACGCTCACTGGGAAGGTGGAACCCTGAAAGAGTTATTGTTATAGAATTCCCGTCTGAAGAGAATATCAGGCAATGGCTTGCATCGCCTGAATATGCTGTTGTTGCCCCGCTGCGCGAAGAAGGAGCCGATGCGCAGGCTATTATTATCGACGGGTATCAATCCGCGTAATGCTCTTACCAACACGAAAGGAATTATGCGGCGGGAGAATATGCCCTACTGCACCTGCGTCTATCGCGGAATTAGGGTATCTTTCTCCATTG
>CAZCLS010000322.1:0-1665 GCA_964499565.1 uncultured bacterium | reverse complement strand
CCCTACTGCACCTGCGTCTATCGCGGAATTAGGGTATCTTTCTCCATTGCATTTTCAACATGAATATTTTATAATGTATCTGTGCTTAACACATGGAGTTACAATCGCAATAACAGCAAACGTGCATGATTATTTTTGCGTGTTATATTGCAAAGATTCCCCTCATGCACCACAATAACTTTTGGGTACATAGAATGAGAAAGATACACTGTTTACAACTTACTATAGGATGCTTCTTTATCAGCATGCTGTGCTTTGGCAACGGCGGTATGCCAGACAGAAAAAGAACTGTTGAGCCATTCACATTGGTGAAGGAGGATAACGAGAAAGGATTGATTCATATCAAGTTGGGTGATGATGCTAAAGTGCTAATCGGTCATAGAGGGCGGATGGCTGGTGGGAATAGATACTTTGGTGTTATGCCAGACTCTATTCGTGTCTACAAGCTGACAGGAACACCCGACCTGTTACATATTGAATGGTGTGACTATATGCAGGGCGAAGGCGGATATCAGCACACTTACTACATGATATGCCCGAAAAGCGATCCAGAAAAAACTTTGTTGAGAGGCATTGTTCAAATGAGCGGACATGGGGGATGGAGTACAGGAACAATAGGTTCGTACAATGTCCAATATGAGAAAAGTAATTTGTGTGTCCAAGTAACCATTGACTATCATGATAACTCAAGAAAACAAAAACCCTTGTATCACCGAATGACACTGAAAAATCAGGCTGATGCCTTTTTGTGCTCCATTTCCACAACCCTTACCAGAGTATTCACCGTGGCGAACAATCATGCTGAGCTTAAGAGCACATTACTCGAGTACAAGATGCAGGAGGGAGACACGTTGGATGATGTCTGCAAGGGATTAAAAGTGGAGCAAAACTGGATTCTTAATGCAGACCTTCTTGAGAAGAAAGTCTCAACAATTCAGATAGAATTACCCAAGAATATTTCAGAAGAAAGATATCCCATTATTGATCAAAGGACACCCAACAACATACTACAGCAGACGGCGACGAATGAGTAGTTCAGGCCGCTGCTGAGCATAATCCGTTGACAAAGAAGATACGGAACATGAAGAAGCGTTTTGCAGATAGATGGCCTTTCATACTTGCCCCGACTCTCTTTGTCATCCTGGATGCGGGCCTGACACTCCTTGGACAGCCTCATGTATATTGGATTGACCATACCGTCACAAACGAAATGGCGCCTATGTTCAATACGGCACTTAAAGCCTCGCCTTGGGCCTTCGTAGCTGTCATATTCTTGTGGACCTGTGGGATTGCTGTTCTTGTTTTCGCGCTTCCCCGCATCCTCGCCTTGGTCGTCTCGGTCACTTTCATAACTGGACATGCTGAAGCCGCCCTCGGTTGGTTATTTTATCGCTTTGACTTCAGCTACTGGACCCACTACTGGTATCACCCAATCACAGCAGTTATCATCGTTGCTGTTTGCGCGTACGCCTTCAGAAATGGTCTGCGGAAAAAAGTGAACCCGAAGAGTCAACAAGATAGTTGCTAGCACGCCGTGTCTGAGTCACGACGGTGGATGGGTGTCGGCTGATACCGCTATATTCTGGCAGTCTAATGCAACATATCCTGTTGTTCTGAAAAAATATACTCTCACAGAGGCACAGAGGCACGGAGAATGGGTGAGAA
>CAZCLS010000321.1:0-5395 GCA_964499565.1 uncultured bacterium | reverse complement strand
CAAAGACTGCCCGGCCGGCAGCTTTACACTCGTTGCCTGGCGCGACGGGCATCGCCCTGTCAGGCGCGCCGTAGTAAGCCAAACAGGTGTGTCTCTGAATAATATAGACCTGGCACTCGCACCGCCCTGTGCCGCACCGGCTAATCCAGAGGGCGGCACGGCCGTGAATGGCAACGCGGTATTAGGAATAGGCACCGCGTTGACAGATTGGTTGTCGGGTGGTTCATATCTGCAGCCGCCCAAGACATTGATTGGTCAACTGAAAGCACTACCAAACTACAAGACGATCTGGATCGCCGCAAAGGCTTCCGGTAAATCAACCTGCGCGGGTGCTGAGAGCGCCATGTGGCGTTGTCAGAGCATGGAAACGCACTTGCTGCTGCAGGAGTTGGATTGGGACCAGGCCTACAGCGCTGTCCGCGATATTAACTATGCTAATGTAATGCTCGTGCTCAGCCGGGGCGCTCTGGTAACGGCCAAAGGATTGAAACTGGCGGCTAATTTTGCTAAGTTTACCGGTTACAATCCGGATTCAATCAGGTTTGAATGTCCCGAACTCAATGTGTTCCTGGATATTAATGAAACCTTGATCAGCGAGTCAATCACAATTATCAACAATAATATCAGCTTAATGCGCTCAAAATTGCTTAAGGGTGATTTCAAAGATGTTGGCGGATACTTGAATGTTATCCGTAATGCCATTTTTGCAATAGAGAAAATAGGCGGCACCAAAATTCCCAAAATTAAACTGCTATACGAGTTAGTATCTCTTGGCAAGAGCATCTGCGATTACCTCGATGACCTTAAGGAATTTGAGAGCGATGCCGTGCGCGGCTTTATGATCTATGATGAGGCCGGACGGCAGTGGTTTGAATACCATCACCGCTATCTGGAGGCCTATGCCAGTCTGCGCGCGGCAGTAGCTGACTGCAAAGGCAGCCGTAAACCCCCGCCGCCCCCGAAACCGCCATATCCACCCGGTCGGCGCGGGGGCGGTGGCGGCAGCGACACAACCGGAAGCATAGACCCGAACGACAAATACACAACCGGTGTTGGTATCAACCACTATATTCGTTCCGATGCTACCATCTATTACTCTATAACGTTTGAGAATGTGCCCACCGCGGCGGCGCCGGCACAGGTTGTGCTGGTCGTCGATCAACTCGATCAGTATCTGGACCTGTCAAGCGTTGAACTGGTTGACCTGGGATTCAATAATGTTGAAACCTTCGTGCCGGCCGGGCAACAGCAATTTGCGGGCAGCGCGGTCGTTGCAACCGATCCGAATCCAGTCAGGATAACAGCCGGACTGAATCCGGACACGGGACAGATCACCTGGGAGATGGCGTCGATGGATCCCGTTACCGGAGAACTGCCGGAAGACCCGTTTGCCGGCTTCCTGCCGCCTAACAACACTAACGCGCATGACGGCGAAGGTTTTGTGCAATTCAGAGTCAATCCGAAACCCGGTTTGCCCAGCGGAACCGTTATCAGCAATATGGCCCGCATTACCTTTGATGTGAATCAGCCGATTGATACGCCCTGGGTAATAAACATAATCGACAGCGCCGCTCCGGTAAGTTCCGTCAGCGCGCTTCCCGCTCAGGAATATTCACAGGCGTTTACTGTATCCTGGTCGGGCACGGATGCCGAGTCCGGGATAGCTGACTTTGATGTGTATTGCGCGATTGATGGCGGAGCATATACCTGCTGGATAGAAGCGGCCACGAATCATTCCGCTCAGTACCAGGGCTCTTACGGTCATACGTACGCTTTCTATAGCATTGCGCGTGACGCCGTGGGGAACATAGAATTACCGCCGGCAGTGGCTGATACTACTACTCAGGTGACTCTACTGGCGCCGGCGGGAGTATCGGCGACCGACGGTCTCTACGCCGACAGCATAGGTGTGTCCTGGAACACCGTCCCGAGTGCCACTATGTATGCCGTCTATAGAAGCATCTCGGCTCAGTTCGCGGGTGAAGCGCTTTTGGGCACGACCACAGCGTCGGAATATCAGGATGCAACCGTTGTTCCCGGCACCACGTATTATTATCGTGTTGGAGCTCGCGTCTCGGCCTATGAAAGCGTACGCAGCGTTTCGGATTCCGGGTTCGCTCTCATGACGGCCGCGTGGACCGGAGAATGGAAATACAAAGACGCGAAAACAACCGATGTACTTATCGGAAAGAAGCTGCCCTACGATCTTAAAGGCTATTTTTTAGACAAGTGGCAGATCGGTATGGCAAGCATTGTCGATGGAAAGATAACCAATTTCTATGGACCGCACATGATGGAAGGTAAGGGCAAGAAATTGAGTAAATGGCAATATAAAGCCAAGAAAGACGCCAGTATTGTCTTTATCTCGAAAGACAAACCCGATAAGAACAAATTAGTCTACAAACTCTGGCACCAGATGCCGGAAACGATTGTTATCTATCTTGTGCCGCCAGGGGTAAATATTACCACCCGCAATCAGATGACAATCGACAATCTGCGCTTTATACTCGTGCCGGTCGATCCCGCTCAGTCCAATGGCTGGCAGGAACTGACACCAACGATTATTAACGAAGAACAGTAGACATATGACAACTATTACGCGCAAATCGGTAACATGGGGGTGTGCCGTGTTACTGGTTATGACCTGTGTGCCCGGCGCGGCGGAACGGCATTATGTTTCGCCCGCCGGCGGGCATGTCGCGCCATTCACCACCTGGGCTGACGCGGCAACCAATATACAGGCCGCTGTCGATGCTGCAGTTGCCGGGGAAACGGTTGTTGTTACCAATGGTGTCTATTCCGGGTTCGGCAGCATATGGTTCGGTACGAATGTCGCTTTTGTCACAAAACCCATTACAATTGAAAGCGTGAACGGTCCGGACATGACTATCGTAGACGGTCAGAACAACTACCGCTGTTTATATATTACTAATGGTGTTGTTGTCAGAGGATTCACGCTTACCCGCGGGCTGTTCGCGCAAAACAGCCATCCGTTCTGGCCCGGTGGCGGTGTGTATTGCGACCATGGTGGAATTGTGGAAAATTGCCGGCTGGTCAGCAATCATGCCTATCGCGGCGGCGGAGCCTATTGCGATCACGGCGGCATGATCACTAATTGTGTTATCAGTGATAACGTGGCCGGCGGCTCCTTCGGCGGCGTGTATTGCTTTAACGGCGGCTCTGTATACGACAGCGTAATCACGGGAAATGCAGCCTATAATTATGGAGGTCTTTTTGTGTATAATGGCGGTCCAGTGCAGAAGTGCATAATAGCAGGCAATACCGCCGGAATGTATGGCGGCGGTATCGGCTGTGAAAGCAGTACCGTGCATAATTGTGTTATTACCGGCAATTCAGCCCTGTATGGCGGTGGCGCACTTTGCTATAACGCTTCCGTCCTGGTCAACTGCACTATAACGGATAATCATGCCGGATACCGCGGCGGCGGAGTCTATTGCACCGGCGACGCCACGCTCTACAATTGCATTGTGTATTACAATCATGCCCCGGGGACAGATAATATTTGCACGGAGCTAACCCTTTCGCGGTTTTTCCAGTGCTGCTCTTTTCCTCTGCCCGCCGGTGGCACCAGTATATCAAATACACCCGGTCTGACGGCCCTTCAAAATCCTCATCTGGTCGCCTCCTCCCCCTGCATCAACGCCGGCACAAATATGTTGATTTCAAGTGTGGACATTGATGGTGAAACGCGGTTGTACGGAGCCGCGGTAGATATCGGCTGTGACGAATACATTCCCGCCGGCATCACCGGACTGCTTGCTGTGGCGTCTACCATTGAATACTCCAACAATGTTGGGGTAACCTATCCCATCCGTTTCCAGAGCGGCATACTCGGGAAAGCGCAAGCGTATGCCTGGCAATTCGGTGACGGAAGCACTACAAGTAATCAAGCCTCATTAGTTCATACCTATAGCTCTCCCGGTACCTATGATGTCATTCTGACCGCTTGGAATAATTCCGGGTTCGGGGTGAATACTACCGTTGTCAGTGTTGTTGAAGCGCGAACAAATTATGTCAGTAAAACCGGGGGAAACTCCTGGCCCTACACAAATTGGATATCCGCAGCGCGAAATATCCAGGATGCCGTCAACGCAGCGCTGCCCGGCCACACCGTTCTTATTACAAACGGGATGTACACCCTCTCTTCCCAGATCAGTATAGATAAAGGCGTGCATATCAAAAGTGTCAATGGCGCTGAAGTAACTGTCCTGAATGGCAACGCTCATTCCCGCTGCTGCCTGATAGCACATCCCTATGCCGTGATCGAAGGAGTTACGCTGTCAAACGGGTATAAAAATATCGACTGGATGGATAAAAAGCCTTCCGGAAACGGGTATGGCGGCAGCGTCTGGTTTGAGGCCGGCGGCACACTGAAAAATTGTACGATCGTTGATAACGTCGCCGATAACAAAGGCGGAGGAGTGTTCTGCTATTATGGCGGGAAACTGGATGGCTGTACCGTGCGTAACAATACCTCACCCTATGGCGGAGCGGGCGTTGTATGCTACTATGGCGGCGTAGTACAAAACTGTCTCATAACAAGTAATTCCACTCCTAATGGCGGTGCCGGCGTGTTAATCCTGGAGGGTACCGGAACGGTCTACAACTGCACCATCAGCGAAAACAACGCCTGGTTTGCCGCCGGCGTCTGGTGCTTCGCCCATTACGGCCTGTTCGACCGATGCATAATCCGCGGCAATACTGCTTCTGAAGCCGGCGGATTTCTTTGCTCGCACAAAAGCGTTTTGCGCAATTGTCTCATTACAAAAAATATAGCCGCTACATTCGGTGCCGGGAGACTCTGGTCAATTGCCGAAAATTGCACGATTGTAGACAATGTTACTACCGTGGGAACCTGCGCGGTATATTGTTATAAAGACAGTATTATGCGGAATTCGATTGTATACTTTAACAGCAACCGTTTCGGCGCCTCCGGGAATATCGAATACGACCGGTCTGACGGTATTACCTACAGCTGCACTCTGCCATTGGTACCTGGCACGGGCAATATCAGCACCGCTCCCGGATTTGTCAGTGGAAATAATTATCATCTTTCAGCGGGATCCCCCTGCATAGATACGGGAAAAACAGAAGCGTGGATGGCAACCGCAAAAGACCTGGACGGTAACCCGCGCGCTCCCTGCGCGGTCGATATGGGCTGCTACGAATATCAAACGGCGCTATGCTGCAGTTTCTCTGCTGAACCAACAGAAGCATTAATTGACGAATCGGTACATTTCACGAGTGTCATTGGCGGCACTAACACAAACGATCTGTACTATAGCTGGGACTTTGAAAACGACGGAACAGTTGATATTTATGGCCAGGCCGAAGGCAGTCCGGCCTGGACATACAGCAGTGACGGAGTATATTC
>CAZCLS010000320.1:0-5418 GCA_964499565.1 uncultured bacterium | reverse complement strand
AAAAAACATGCATGTGTCTGCAATAAAACAGCATGAATTACATTGGAAGCCGGAATATGGAGTCATTTTTCAATTGACAAATTCGTAACGTTTTCATAAAATTAAGGTACAGTACAGTTGAGATGCTTTTTTTGTTTTCATGCGGAATTACTGCCATTCACTTTTATGAACATCTGGAAAGTTGTCATTGGTCTTCTTGTTGCCTGCCTGATCCTGTACTGGCTGTATCCCTCCCGTTCAATCAAAACTCCCGATGGTGTAACCGAAATTGTCATGTGGGCTCCCGGCAATGAACTGCTGGACATGGAGCCGATCCTGAAACGGTTTGAAAAGGAGAATCCGGAGTACCGGGTCGTCATCGGTCAGGCGGCCGCGCGGGATATGGTAGCCGATCCGCAGCGGTTTCTGTGTGCTGTGGCGGGCGGCATGCCTCCCGATGTAATCAAGTTCGACCGGTTTGCCATCAGCGAATGGTCATCACGCGGCGCGTTTGAAAGCCTGAACAGCTATCTTGCCGCGGATGCGACCAATGCCGCGCTTTCATACCGGGTAGTTACGAACAGTATCATCTCGCCCGCTTTGGAAGAAGCGACCTATAAAGGTCAGGTGTATGGTATACCGGAAGGGGCGGATGTACGGATATTATATTACAACCGGGACATATTGATCCGGGAAGGTTTTGTCGATGATGAAGGCAAGGCCCGACCGCCGAAGACCTGGGAAGAATTGAAAGAGTATGCCGTGAAACTCACCAAACGCGATCGCAACGGCAATATTACACAGCTTGGATTCGCGCCGAACTACGGCAACAGCTGGCTGTATCTGTATGCCTTTCAAAACGACGGGGCGTTTATCACTCCGGACGGCAGCAACTGCACCATCAACACCGAACCGGTTGTAGAGGCGCTGCAGTACATGGTGGATGTGTATGACGATTTGGGGGGAGCGAAAGAGGTATACGCGTTTCAATCGACATTCCAGGGCAATGAACTCGACCCGTTTCTGACGGGCAAACTGGTGATGAAGATAGACGGCGACTGGTTTCTGCAGACGATAGCCACCTACCGATCAGAATTGAATTTCGGTTCCGCTCCGCCACCGATTCCCGCCGAAAAGCTAGCGGAAGGCAAGCCGTACATTACCTGGATGGGCGGCTGGTGTCTGTCAATGCCGTCCACATCGAAGCACAAGCGCGGCGCCTGGAAAATGATTCGCTGGTTGTCATCGTTAGAGGCGATGAAAATGATAATGGCGGAAGCCGCGGAAAACAATGCCAGCCAGGGCAAAGTTTTTATTCCACGGCTTAAATGCGATACGGTACTGAATACGTATTTATACCAGGAATATGTTCTGAAGAATCCGAACTTGAGCGATTCGCTGAAAGAGGCGTATAAACTTGCGTTGGACCTGCTGCCCGAATCGCGTTACCGGCCGGTATCACCCGTTGGACAGTTGTTATGGAACCAGCACGTCTCGGCTTTTGAAAACGCGGTGTATCATAAATACCCCGACGCGCCCACCAGCCGGAACCAGGCGGAAGCGGCGCTGAACGAAGCCCGGATGATCGTGCAGCGGGAACTTGACCGGTATCACACGCCGAAGACAGGAGCAGTCATCCAATGGAAATGGCTGATCATCATATATCTGGCGCTGATCGGAGGAGCGCTGCTCGGGATTATAGCCTGGCAGGCCCTGACCATGAAGGACCGCGGGTATTTCCGGCGGCAATGGTACGCGGGTATTTTCTGCGCGTCACCCTGGCTGCTCGGTTTCATCATTTTTACCGGCGGTCCGATCCTGTTTTCGATAATCATGAGCTTCTGCCATTATGACATTCTGAATCCGGCCCGCTGGGTAGGACTGAAGAATTACCAGTGGATTTTCACCCGGGATCCGCTATTCTGGAAATCACTGTGGAATACCATCTATATGGTGATCGGCATACCGATCGGCATAACCGTGGGGCTGGGCATCGCGCTGATGCTGAATCAGAGTTTGAAAGGGATAGCGTTATACCGCACGTTATTTTATCTGCCTGCCATAGTGCCGGCGGTAGCGGCATCGATTTTATGGATTTGGATTTTCAATCCTACGCACGGGCTTTTGAACAACGCGCTGGGATTATTCGGCATCAACGGTCCAGCCTGGCTGCAGGATGAAGCCTGGAGCAAACCATCCCTGATACTGATGGGCCTGTGGGGGGCCGGGGGCGGGATGATAATCTGGTTAGCCGGGTTGAAAAGCATTCCTCAGCACTTGTATGAAGCCGCCGAAGTGGATGGCGCGGGACCCTGGACAAAATTTGTTCATATTACGCTGCCGATGCTGAGTCCGTATATTTTCTTCAATGTTGTCATGGCCCTGATAGGCACGTTCCAGATTTTCGCCCAGGCTTATATCATGACATCAGGCGGACCTGTTGATTCGACCTTGTTTTATGCCTATCACCTGTTTAACAAAGCCTTTCGGTATCTGCAGATGGGCGAGGCATCGGCTATGGCCTGGGTGCTGTTCAGCATAGTTTTTCTGCTGACCCTGGTTCAACTCTGGTTCTCAAAACGCTGGGTGCATTATGAATCGGAATAAATTCTGGACAGCCGAGTTTATATTTTACAAGATCGGGCAGCACAGCTTTCTAATCGCCCTGGCGTTTATCTTTTCATTCCCGTTCGTCTGGATGATAGCCACGAGCGCCAAAGTAGACCGGGAGATGTTCACGGAATCGCGTACATTGTTTCCCAAAGCGCCGCAGCCGCGGATGCAATCACCTTACATCGATGAAACAACTTTTGCAGCACCGGAACTGCCGGAAGATATGCCGGAACAGCAGTTCGCTCCTCTGAAAAAATCTCTCACCGTCGCGATTCAGGCGCGCCTGGCAGGGATGTCGCTGCCGGTTGTATCAAACATGCAGACCGATGCGGAACATGAACTGGTCGATGGTTTGTGGAAACGAGTATTTGCGTTAACTCCGTACGCGATGATAACCAACACGACTGTAGCTCCGGAACGGATCGTCGACGCTATACTGACACCGAAAGAAATTGCTACGACGCTTAAAGGCTGTTACCGGCGCTTTTCAATCAGGTTCAGCCGGGTGCGCGACCAGGATATGCAGATACATAACCTGGTGCTGACCGAGCCGATTACGTCTCAATGGCATTCCCTGCAGCCGGCGGATGTATTTCTCAGCGGACATATCGAAAACGAGCTGCCGTTCGCGGATGTTCATTACTCGTTTGCCCATACCAACGAATTTTCTCTGCAGGCGCAATTCGAATTACCGTTTGCCGCAAGCAATCTTCTGCAGTACACCCTGGCCTACCGGCCGGACGATTCCTGGCACCGGATGTTTGTAACAGTGGAAGGCGGCGGTCGTGTAATGCATTCGATCGAGCCGGTCTACCTGTTTGACTACAACTGGAGCGCGGCCATCTGGCAGCATCCCAGCCCGCAGGACCAGGAAATCAAGATCCAACGCTGGATCGTAATGGACTATAGCGCTGAAGGCGCTGAGTATGATTTTGGGCCGAATACGATTCGTGTGACGCTGACGATCAGGGAAAGTTCCAAGTGGCAGGCCTGGCAGGGCAAGCTCTGGCGAAATTACCGCGCGGCATTCAAGTATATTCCCTTCTGGCGCTATGTCGGCACGAGTGCCTTCCTGGTGATTCTGAATATCATCGGCACGCTGTTCGCCTCGTCGTTTGTAGCGTATTCATTCGCGCGGCTGCGCTGGCCCGGGCGTGAAATCTGTTTTATGGCCCTGCTGGCCACGCTGATGGTACCGCCCCAGGTGACGATGATACCGGGTTTCATTATCATGCGGTGGTTCGGTTGGTATAACACCCTGCAGCCGCTCTGGGTTTTCTCGTTTTTCGGCAACGCGTTCTTTATTTTTCTGCTGCGCCAGTTTATGAAAGGAATTCCAAACGACCTGGAAGACGCGGCCCGGATTGACGGCTGCGGCTTCCTGCGGATTTACTGGAATGTCATATTACCGCTGATCAAGCCCAGCCTGGCGGCAATCGCTATTTTCACCTTCATGGGCGTATGGAACGATTTCATGGGGCCGCTGATCATGCTGAACGATCACAGGCTGTATCCATTGTCGTTGGGATTGTTCTCTTTGAATGTCCAGGCGGGAGGCAATCTCGGTATGATGATGGCAAGTTCCTTCCTGATGACGCTGCCGGTTATAATCATTTTCTTCTTCGCCCAGAAATATTTCATCCAGGGAGTGACCTTGACCGGGATGAAAGGGTGATAAGGATTTCTCGTTTTCAGTCGCACAATACACTAGAAAAAATACAATGTAAAATCCGACTGATCGGACCGATCTGTCCGATTTTTGTGGTAGGGCAGTTCCTTCGGACTGCCCTGCGGGAGCCTGCACGGCAGGGCTCGTTCGTTGAAGGCCGGCCTCGGCGAGACCGGCTACAGATGTGAATACTTGTGGGTGAGTGTTTAGTAGTGGGCAGCCGGGACGGGCTGCCCTACTTCGGCGAGACCGGTTACAGGGGTTGCATGAATGCGTTTGGAATTGAGTAGCCCCAGGCTTCTCTGAAGCCGGGGCAGGGGAGAAGGCTGACAGCGGTTGTGCCGGCGTGAACAGGCTGGCCCCGGGATGCGTAGATCCCTGGGGCTACTTCGCTAAAAATACGGCAGTTATACGTATCCTTTTTTTTGTGTGTATGAATAAATCAGCTGATGTTAGCGTCAAAATATCGTTCATTACTGATTGCTGTCAGATAATTATCCTGCAGGAGGTGTGTATGAAACGTGGAGCTATGCTTGTCAGCCTGGTAAGTGTGCTTGTGTGTGTAAGTGTATTTGGTGCGGATCAAATTGGAGTAAAGCGATACACGAATAATGAAAAGAAAATACTGAAAGAAGCGCAGGAGGCACAGAACAGCGCGGACAGTGCCAACAATCGCGCGCAGACCGCTGAGAAAAGGGTAGAGGAAGCCAACAGCCGGATATCCAGTCTTAATGCGCGAATACAAAAACTTGAAAAAAGAAATGCATGGCTCGAGACACTGGTGGTTACCTACATAACCAATGGCAATTACCAGAGCATGCTGCCCAAACCGGCGCCACCGGTTGACGAAGAAGCACTTGCACGCGAGCAGGAGTTCAAACAAGCGCTTGATACGGCAAAAAATATTTTGAATGCAATTGACGCTAAACGGTATGCCGATGTGTACAACGAAGCCGGAAAATCGCTGCACAACGCGTATACCCGTGGACGCTGGATTGGTATGGTAAGCGGTGAACGCACGGGATATGGAGACCTGGTATCCCGAAATAGAGTTGCTGATACAGCCGTTGAAGCGCTCGCGGTATCCGGTGAACATCAAACAGCAACGCTCAAATATGTCAGTGAATTTCGGAATGCGAATGTAATTGAAACACTGA
>CAZCLS010000319.1:0-5423 GCA_964499565.1 uncultured bacterium | reverse complement strand
ATACGTTGGTGTAATCCGGAATGAAAACTCTTCACCGTGCAGCATCAATGTACATGCCAGAGACTTCCATTGTGCCGGCAATCGCGGCGCAATGAACAGACAGCCGTCAAACAGCCGGATACCGGCAAATCCGAACACAGCCGCCATCCACGCCCCGCCGCAGGAAGTACCGTGAATCCCGGCAGCGGTATCATGACGGCCGGTAAGTTCTTCATCGATATCCATTCCCGCGCAAATAATGAAGTTTTTGTATGCTTCCGGCACGTCTCCGCAATCAGCACACATTATTGCGTTTAAGGCGTAGCTCATAGAAGAAAAATTCATCGTGCGGGGGTAATAGAACTCCTGATTCGCCTGTGCTACCGTATCAGGGAAATGCTGCCGGAACAGTATGATCGCCATAACAACATCGGGCTGGTGAATTGCCTGATAGGGGCGTACAGGAGCAAACCATTCTTTGCGGTCGCGGCGTCGCGCGAAGAAGTCGTCACCTGCAGGTTCAAGCTGATAAAAACCATCATATTGTTCGTACACTCCCGTTTCCGGGTCGAACAGAAAACGCAATTTCTGAGCCACGGCATGCCATTGTTTCAGCTCGGTCGTGCTGAGACGGCATTTTTTGCGTATGGCACTGAACGCTTCAGGAAACTCGGCCTTTACGGATAAAACCATTTCAATAGCAGTAAGCAGAACTTGTTTCACGAGATAATTCGTGTAAAAATTGTCTGTGCTGGTGCAATGTCCTTCATCCGGACCGGCGACACCATCCAAATGATAACAGTCATTTCCTGCCTCATACACCGCTCTTGATGTATAAAACCGCGCCGATTCTATCATCAGTTCCACTCCCCTGCTCAGTAGAAAAGCGGAATCTCCTGTCGCGTCATAATACTGCATCAAGGCGTACACAACGTCGGCATTGATGTGAATATTAGAATAAACAAAGCGCCACCATTTCCCCAGGCATTCTTCACCATACGGTCCGGCCTGCCAAGCCAGTTTGGCCCCTTTGTATCCCAAGCCCGCAGCAATCCGGCGGCCCGGTTCCAGCCCGATATAACGCCAATTCAAACAATGCCGGGCCCATTCCGGATGAGTGAACGTATAGACCGGAACGATATACGTGTCGGTATCGTAAAAGGTTGAGCCTTGATAATATTCACCTGTCAACAATTTAACGGGCACGCTGAGTTGGTCTGTATGCCGCGGAGCAGCCGCCAGAATATGGTACAGGCAAAAGCGCAGATACCGCTGGGCCGGGAGGTCACCATCGATCACTACATCACTTCGCTGCCACAGCTGATGCCAGCACGAGCTGTGCTGCCTGTAGGCTCCTGAAAAACCGTCTTTGCGGGCTTCCTTCAGTTCATTATCAAGCGACAGGGCGCAGCCGCAGCGTTTGTCTTCGCTGGTGGCCATAAGCATTACTTTCTCGAGCACCAGGCTTTGTCCGGCCTTGAGCTCCGTTTCATACTGTCCCATAACCCGTTTAGCTTCACAAACTGTATGTTCTGTTATCCGCAGACGACGGTTGCGGGCTTTTTCGACCGGCACCGGCTTCCCGGGCTCTACTACTTGTTCAAAATCATAATTGATAACTGCCACCGCATTATGAACCGCCAGGCTGACAGTTATATTTCTGGCACGGGTTTTCGCAGTCAGAAAAAGTGTGTCTGCCGCAGGCGCTTTCATACCGGTAACGTCAAATTGCCGGTCTTTAACAACATTTGAAACAACCGATCCATCAATTCCCGATGCCATGCGGACGAGACCGGAATAATTCAAGGGGCATACCGCATAGCGCATATAGGCTCGGTGAATATGGATCGCGTCACAGAATCGCTGCATGGCAATCCGAGTCCGGCGGCCATCTGGAGCGGTATGAATAAAGGAATACGCATATACGGCATTCCGCATATCCAGTTCCTGCCTGAAGCGGGTAATCCGGCCGCGCTCAAGATTGAGCTCGTTACCATCTATAAAAAACTGGACAAGCAGCGGGCTGGGCAGATTGGCTACCGAAGGACTCGGGCCGGCATCGGCGAAAAAGTCCGGTTCAAGATATTTCCGCTCTTCTTTAGCGGGTGGCAGCAACTGAAACATTGAGCATACATCAAACACGCCGTTTACAATCGTGGTCGGAAGAATATCTCCGCGGTCTTCAAGCATGATGCCATTCAGAGCCCAGTACCCGTTTGAAATGGTAAAAATTGTGTTATGTGACGCTCGGTCAGCAAGCGCGCATGATTTTTTTAGTACTGTCCAGGAAGATTTCATAGGTTCATTTGGGCTGGATGTCAAGCAGCAGGTGCCGGTCTAAAATCAATTCCGGTAAACCGCCATGCAGTTCAATCGACGCTTTTTCATAATTCTGAAGATTAGTATCATGATTCGGCAGAGCTACCGTAACACCGAATCCAGCAGCCCTGGCCGAAAGAATACCCGGCTCGGTATCTTCAATCGCGACACACTGGGGATATGCCGGTTTGGGCACTGACATTTCATGCAAAGCAATGCTGTACAGGTCGCGATGTGGTTTCAAGCGTGCCTCCCAGGAATCCGAAGCCGTAACGAACCCATCATATACGGCTCGATAATCAGCCAATTTCTCTCGCAGCGCTGCTTGTAAACTGGGGGGTATAGGCCAGGTTGATACTTCATCACGAATAACCTGCACGACTTCTTTCATGACAACATGGGCCTCGTATGCAATGGAGGCCGTTACCAGTGACGTCCGCGCGGGATTGCGTTTGAAATATGACAGTAATGCTCTAAAAATCGTCGTGTCTCCTTCCCGTGGCTTGGGATCCTTCACATGCGCGGCGCGTAAAAGGGGTGCCAGGGACACTGCATCTTCACCCAACCAGCCTTTAACCAGACAGAGAAATATACCGTACCCCGGCATAGGCGCTACCAGTCGCTGATTCTCATCTCCCAGAAGCTGAAAGGCAATCTCTTTGGAATCGCCCCGTTCCATCCGGCGCAGGATAGCATGATAACGGTGATAATATATATCCATCGCCGCGCTGACCTGGGCGGTAAAATGACGCGGGTGAAAGAGCGAACCGAAACGCTGAATAAAAGGCTTCACCAGTTCAGCACAGAGTTCATCATCCTGAGGCGCCGTCTGAATCGCGTTCAAGAAGTCGCTATCATGCAGTACAGGTTCCAGCCCGCAATTAATCGCATTAGTTTTAACATCATCTCTACGTTGCCGGTCATCCATAGCAGACAGGGTCCAGAGCATAGCTTCAAAAAAACTGTCACGGAAACAACCAGGATCGATATCCGCCGCGTACTGTTTCATGAGAAATTCAGTATGCCGGAAATTGCTGTTGCCGATCACAAACGGAATATCTCTCACAGAATCCAGTCCGGCCCATTCCGCGCGGGTTCGCTTCCCGGTCAGTCGGCGCACCATGAATTCCAGGGAGTGCAGGGCTAACGGCTCGGTCGTGGTGGACGTACCATCCATGTCAACAGCGAAGGCGGTTATACCGGCAAGCGGTAAAGGAGATTTGGGAACAAGAAAATACAATTCAGACTGGTGAGGAACAAAGCCCAGATTATGGACTGCAACGAGTTCATCAGTATTAAGTTCAGCAGCAGTCCGGATAATTTCGCGGGCTGCTTCTTCAGGTGAAAGGTAATCAGCGATACGGCTCATAGTCTCATATTATTAGGTTAGAATACTATTATGACTACACTATACCAGAAACATTTCAGAAAATCAACTGACAGTATGAGAAGTAGTTTTGGGGAAGGCACTATGGATTTGATTGTAAGGAGAAAGAAAAGATCAAACAAACAAGGAGCAGATTTGACAGCAGGTTAACGGTTTGGTGTCAGGAATAAAAAAGCGATACGACTGGTAATGTTTGAAACGGGAGCGTCCACGTAGTGCTGCGGCTGATGATGGTCTCAGGCCATGTGAGAGAAGCATTAGGGGACAAGGCACCATAGACCTGAACCAAAGGAGTGGAAGTGTGGACTAGAGTACCAGTCGTATCGCGTTAAGATCGATCATCTTCGGGGTATGTATGCGTTTGAACTTGTTATACAGATTCAAGCGCGAACCAGTCTGAAAGTCGGGAGCACCGCAAAACAGAGCGGATTCATCCTGAGTTTCTTCACCGAAGAGACGTTTTACATGTTGTTTAGAGAATCTGATCATTGTACGAATCAGTTAAAATTAAGATAAGTACCAAACACTTTACGTTTTTACCATGCAATATACATGCCAATATCATTCATTGGCTATTTTACAGTAAAGCATTGATAATTCTGCGTGTTTTTCATTAATTTTTGGTTAAAACCTTTGCCATCATCGGAATTAATGCCGAAATATTTTGATGCCTCGACTTTTGAGACGAGACATATTGTCCCGTTTTACAACTAATCCGCGACGTAATGCCCCATCAGAAAAGAAAAAACCCGGAAACAATGTTCCGGGTTTTTTAACGATCATTCACAGCCTGTTAAACTACCGTCAGGGCCTGTTCAATGTCGGCAATAATGTCTTTCACATCCTCGATTCCTATCGATAAACGAATAAAATCGGGTGTTACGCCGGCTGCCTTCTGTTCAGTTTCAGACAGCTGTTGATGCGTAGTCGAAGCGGGGTGAATAGCCAAAGTTTTAGCATCCCCGACATTTGCCAGATGGGAGACCAGTTTCAAATGATTGATAAACGTTATGCCGGCTTCCTTACCGCCTATGATACCGAATCCCATGATTGCTCCGCTGCCGCGTGGCAGATAGCGCTGAGCCAGAGCATAACTTTCATGTGTAGCCAGGCCCGGATAGGATACCCAGCTGACTTTTGGATGAGATACCAGAAATTCAGCTACCTGCTGGGCATTCTCGCAATGCCGCTGCATGCGGACATGCAATGTTTCCAATCCCTGCAGAAACAGGAAGGCATTGAACGGGCTCAGGCACGGTCCCAGGTCGCGCAACAGCGTTACTCTGGCCTTTATCATGTACGCCAGGTTACCGAATGCTTGTGTGAACACAACTCCGTGATAACTTGGGTCCGGTTGTGTTAATCCGGGGAATTTGTCGTTGCTGCTCCAATCAAAGCTGCCGCTGTCAACTATTATTCCACCGATCGACGTGCCGTGACCACCGATGAATTTCGTGCAGGAATGAACAACGATATCAGCTCCATGTTCAATTGGCCGGCATAACCAGGGTGTCGCGAACGTACTGTCGATAATAAAGGGTATCCCCTGTTCATGGGCGATATCGGCAATTGCCTGCAAGTCCGGCACAACAACGAGCGGATTACCGATTGTTTCGGCATATACTGCTTTGGTATTGGGTTGGATCGCGTTCTTGAAGTTCAACGGGTCGGTCGGATCGACAAATGTCACGCTGATCCCAAACTTTTTGAATGTATGGGCGAACAGCGTAGCGGTTCC